>CAZKUH010000041.1:0-10938 GCA_964555895.1 uncultured Enterobacterales bacterium | reverse complement strand
GTTCCTCATTTAAAAATTTATTCAGATCAAGCACTAAAGTTTGATCTTGCCCTGGATAAACCCAAAGAAGCAATAGAAAATGATAATGGCAAACCTGATAAATTGTGATATAGTTGATATACGCCAATGGCGTATTAAGGGGGAGTGATGATCATAATAGAAACGCCGATATTTACGCGGCTCACCAATGAAATGATGACCGATGATGAATACCGAGAATTACAAGAAGCGTTAGTGAATCGCCCCGAGAGTGGTGATCTGATTAAGAAAAGCGGTGGATTACGCAAAGTCAGATGGAAGCTCCAAGGGCGCGGAAAAAGTGGTGGGATCAGAGTAATTTATTACTAGATGATCTCCGATGAGCAGATTTACATGCTCTACGTTTACCCGAAAGGTAAACAAGAAAACTTAACGTCGAAGCAGTTAGCGACGTTGAAATCAATTGTTGAGAGGTGGTCAGATGAATGATGAAATGTTTAACGAATTACTCGCCAGTGTCGAGGAAATGGACGCGATCAAAAAAGGTAAAACTGACCCTGGACGACAGTTCAAATTTGCCGAGCCGGAAGTCAGAGCGATTAGAATAAAGATCGGAATGACCCAAAATAAGTTTGCAGCATTGATTGGAGTGAGTCAACGAACGCTGGAAAACTGGGAGCAGGGGCGACGACATCCAACCGGTCCCGCCAGAGCTTTGTTGAAGATTGTAGAAGCCGATCCAGAAAACACGATCAGAGCATTGCACTCTTAGCCTTGAGTGATCAAAGAATAAGGCCGCCACTGGCCACATCAAGGCCTGTCATCTTGCTTGCAAAAAAAAGACCGCAAACAAGCCGCCAGCCCTTCATGCGTCCAGTGGCACAAAAGGGCGTTGTTCCCCACTCCCCCAACCCCTCAAGCCTGAGGGGCGTAACGGGGTTTCTCTGCTAAAGGTGCTGTTCTATCTTGCGAGTGCGGTGCGTTCCTTCGGTGGCTAATAATGTTGCGGCCCGTGCCTTCCAGTGGTTGTCATGCCCTTTGCTATCATGCCCTTTGCTAAAAAACAAAAAAACGCAAAGGCCACGCCAACAACGTCCAGTTTCTAAGCGCGCGCAGCCTCTTCTGCCACACCCTGCGCACACCTCCGCCCAGTGTCGCTTTTTTAGGCGAAAAAGCCACCTAAAAAACAAGCATAAACAAGGACAGTCACCTTGGAAAAGTTTCATTTTTGCGATCATAATTTTTTTGAAAAAGTTCAAGATTTTAGAATAAAAGGAAATGTAGGATTTTGTTGAAAAAAATGGGAAAGTGTGTGACCCTTTTTATTTTTCATTTTGTTAGTGTCGCAATTGATCACGGCCAGCCACTCATTTAGATCTACGTCAATATTGCTATTCACCCCAAGCCTATTGGTTCCAGCTATGTATCGGGGTCACACCAATCTAACCTTATGAATAAGAAGGTTGTTATCAACATAATAGAGGATTTAATGAGATTAGATGCTATTTTGTGACTCAAAATAACAACTTTAAGATTGAAGAATTATCGAAAGGGTTATTTTTTATTTCGTAGAGATTAAGAGTGGGTTTAAACTCGTGTTGCAAGAATAAATCTGTATTCAGCACATTGTGCAATTTTATGATTTTACTTGAATTAAAAAAATGCCAATGCCAGGCAAGTAAAATTTTCTGATGATTATCATATCGCAAAAGAACAACCAGTTTATAAGCCAAAAACAGCTTTTCAAGCGGATATATTAAATATTTTATTGTTCGTATTCTTGAACCATTAGTCGCTTAATTGCTCAAATCAGCACATGCATTAAAAATCAGCACTAATGGCAGGGCAAGAGTTCTAAATATATGCTTATACATTCTGGCCATGTATCTCCCGTCGCCATTTGGCAACTTTGCCACGATGAAAAGCCAAAAAGTTATTGTCTGTTTGTCCTTCTCTGGGAACGCCTTCTCTAAGCCATCTTTCGATGGTGGTGATGCTCACATCAAATTCTTCGGCTAATGCATCCTTTCCTTGAATAATCATCTGGTTGTTAATCAGTTTGACCAGTCGGGCTGGGCTGGAATAAGGGGGTACTAAAGTATGCGCTAAAGCAGGTAAAGAATTACTGATTTTGCCACCTTTATTTGGTGATTTTTGTGTTGCCATGGTGTTCTCCGATTTGCAGACTGGAATCTGTCATCATCAGCTTGGCAAAAAGCATAGAAAATATCTGTGCAGGATGACACAGACATTTTGTAAAATAATACCTCAAAGTAAACCCGGTTGTTGTTTGAAAAGAGGCCTACTCAGTAATAATTTGCATAGTCAGAGATCACAAATTGCCCAGATAGGGGCATGGTCAGAAGGTTTTTCCATCCCGCGGATCGAATAATTTATATCGGCATCTTGCAATTTTTGCAGCAGCGGCTGAGTGAGTAATATGCCGTCGATACGTAAACCACGTCGGGGTTCTCGATCGAACCCTTTGCTTCGATAATCAAACCAACTGAACTTTGAATTATCTTCGGCATTTAAAAAGCGATAACTATCTATAACGCCCCAATCTTCCAGTTTTTTGAACCACATTCTTTCTTCGGGTAAAAAACTGCATTTTCCTGCTCGAAGCCAACGTTTGACATTTTCTTCACCAATGCCGATATCTGCATCGGTGGCTGAGATATTAAAATCGCCCATAATGACGAGATTTTGCCCAGGATCAAATTCGGCTGAAAGCCAGCGATTCAGATCGGCGTAAAATTTTTCCTTGTAGGGGAATTTCCATTCATGTTGCCGATGATCGCCTTGGGGAAAATAACCATTAATCACGGTGAATTCAGTTTGTTGGTCTGACAAATATGTGCCAGTAATGAGTCTTTTCTGGGCATCTTCATTATCGAATGGATAGCCTCTTTGAACAGATAAAGGGGGTTTTTTACTTAATAAAGCGACCCCATAATGACCTTTCTGGCCATAGGTCTCAGCATGATAACCCATATCCTTGATAGCTTGATGAGGAAAATCAAAGTCTTGGGCTTTAACTTCCTGGATGCCGATCACATCAGGTTGAAACTGTTCGATGAGGGCTTTTATCTGGTGCAGGCGAGCTCTAATCCCATTGACATTAAAGGATACGACTTTCATATATTTCCCTAGAATTGATTATAAAGGACATTGTACCCGAATTTGAAAAAATGTGCGCCTCGTCACAGTTTCATTTTCTTCAGTCTCTAGACTAGAAACCTGCCAGCTGTTTGAGCAAAAAATTTATCCATTACTCTGTCGAAGTAAAGTCGAAGAATAAGGCTTCTTAGCCATATAACAAAGCGACGGACGAGTAGGATAGTAAGGAGTCGATATGTTTAGTCGTACGAGTGAAACCTCGGTAGCATCATCAATATTAGAAGAAAAGCAAAATACTACCCCATCTTACAACAGCAAAATCAGGGTGCTTTTTTACGAAAGTCAGTATATTCAAAGTAATGCGCTGCAATGCGCCAATGTAAATTTTGTTTCTAGGCACAAGTCACTTCCTGGCATGGAGGCAGTATTGAGTCTTTGCATTAAAAGCAACGAAGCCTCACTCTCGGGACAATTTCAACGATTGATTCAACCTAATACACGACGGGATGACGATCAGGGTTTAACGGCAAGCATAAAATCCATCCATCTCAGAGATCCCAATAATCATCTTAACCAGGCTTCGGAAAAAAATATCAATTCTATGATTTCTGCATTGTTGCTCGCGGCATATGAATATGGTGACAAGCGTCATGTCGATGAGTGGACGCTTAATGTTGCGCCATTTTTCAAAAAATTACTGACGCGTTTTAATATTCAACAGCAACAATATGGTCTTGATATAAAAGGCCGCTACACCATCGGTGTGAATCCATATCAGTTCGTTCATTCTGCCAAGCATGTGCTTGCAATCTGGAATCGCCGGATTTTTGATTATACTTTGGTCTGAATAATCGGTTAATTCTATTTATCTTTTGCCATAAGCAGATTACTATTAGCGCATTCATCATAAAATGTTTTAGTAATCTCCATGGAAACCCTTTTAATTTCAAATTCATTGATAATCCTGGTTGCAAGTTTATCCTTGTTGAGCGGTTTTGGGCTGAGTTGGCTTTTTGTCGTGAGGAAATTGAAAAAGCAAAATCATACCGCTCGGGAAGAACTTCACTCTTTGCAACAAGATGAAGGGGTACTGCGTGAACGTATCCGCTTGAACGAAGAAAAGTCATCCGAGATGGTATTGCTGGCAGAAAAACGTGAAAAGCAGGAGCAGCAAGCGACTCAGTTACAGCAACAATTAGCTGCAAGTGTTGCTACATTGAAAGCACAACTGGAAGCTGAAAAACAATCATCAATTGAAAAACTTGAGCTTTTGGAGCAGGCAAAAGAGCAGATGAAAAAAGATTTCCGCGAGTTAGCCAGTCAGGTTATGGAAAAAAATTCGGATCGATTTAGTAAGCAACAACAACAAAGCCTGAGTATAATTCTGGATCCTTTTAAAGAGCAGTTAGGTGAATTCCGAAAACGGGTCGATCATGTTTATGATACCGAATCACGTGATCGGATTTCATTATTAAAAGAGATCGAAGGCTTAAAGCAATTAAATTTGCAAATTACTGAAGAAGCATCCAATTTAACCAAAGCCCTTAAGGGTGATAGAAAAGTCCAGGGTAATTGGGGTGAAGTGATCCTGGAGCGGGTTCTGGAAGCGAGTGGTTTACAAAAAGGACGTGAATATGAAACGCAAATGCATTTACAGAGCCATGATGGTGAGCGATATTTACCCGATGTAGTTATCCACCTGCCTGATAATAAGGATATTATTGTTGATGCTAAAGTATCATTATCAGCCTATGAACGATATTTTGCAGCTGAAAATGAGGAGGATAAGAAACGATATCTAGAAGAACATATCACGGCAATAAAAAATCATGTAGAAAGACTTGCAGAAAAGAAATATGATGATTTGAAAGGCGTCAACACGTTGGATTTCGTCATTATTTTTATTCCGATCGAACCGGCTTATTTGTTGGCCGCCCAGGAAGATCAAAACTTGTTTACAGATTCTTTATCCCAAAAAATAATTATTGTGAGTCCAACAACACTTTTGGCCACTTTACGTATAGTTGAAAATGTTTGGCGTTTTGAACGGCAGAATAAAAATGCTGAGGAAATTGCCCGCCAGGCCGGTCGCTTGTATGATAAATTTGTAGGCTTTATTACTGATCTTGATGGTATTGGACATCGACTTGAACAGGCACAGAAAAGTTATGAAGATGCCAAAAATAAACTGACACAGGGTAAAGGTAATTTAGTTCGTTCAACCGAGCGATTAAAGGAATTAGGAGCAAAAACGCGCAGGCAGTTAAATGAAAATTTATTGGAGAAGCCGTCAGCGGATGAAAATTAGCGCGCCAGAACAAATTATTTCCGCAATTAAAAATGGACATATTGTTGTTACCGCCAGCCGACGACAACAACGATTTGTACATGAACTCTGGGACCAGCATAAAACGGAGACGGAGAGTCATTTAAAGGCATGGGATGACGCTAATTCTATTGCATGGGATGAATGGATTATGCAATTATATGAGGCGCTAACTTTACTTGATTGCTTTGCAACAAACCAGCAAAAATCTCCAAGAATATTAACACCCTCTGCACAAAAATGGTTATTTAAAAATATAATAGTGCAACAATTTACTGAATATTCAACATGGAGCAGCGTTCAACAGGAATCATTAATTAATAATATTTATCAGGCATGGATTTCATACAATGGCTGGTTATTAGATACTGAAGATGATGAAATAAAAAACTATTTTTTTGAAACTGAAGAAACAAGGCTTTTCAGAAATGTTGTGCTCAAGCATCAGTTAATTTGTTCAGAAAAAAATTGGTTGCCAAGGGAGAATGTGGTTAATTATTTATTAAAAAAACTGAATTTTTTTAATAAAATAATAAAATGCAATATTTCTTTTTATGGTTTTTCTGTTTTCACTCCACAACAAAGTTATTTCATCTCTAAATTAGAGAAAAATATCTTTGATTTCAACATGAATGAAATTGAATTTAGTGAAACGTCAGAAAATTATGACAGAGAAAATTTAATTCCTTGTGTATCAACAGAATCTGAATGGAAAGAAGCTGCAAGATGGGCGCGTGATACCGCTGAGAAGAATCCTCAATCAGCCATAGCAGTTGTTATTCCTGAACTAGCTAGCCAACGCAATAAAATCTTTAGAATATTTCAAAGAGAATTTCAGCCTCAGTTGCAATTGCAAGCTGAAAAAAGCCTGCCACTTGGATTTAATTTTTCTGCAGGAGAACCTTTTTCACAATTGGCTGTGATAAATTCGTTAAAAAGTTGGTTAGGTGTGTTAACTAATGGTCATATAGATCATTGGCAAGCGGTGCTAGAGGATTCTTTTTGTCGCGGTGCTGAGGTGGAAAAATGGGCAAGATACCAGTTATCCAAAAACCTGACAAAGTTGAATGTTGAATATATGACACTCAATAAGTTTAAACAGTTTCTATTAACTTGTAATATTATACCATTGGGTCAATGGTTAGACATAATCCAGTTACTAGTTGAAAAAATAGAAAACAATCAAACAAAAAAATATCCAACTCAATGGCATCAGTGGCTGTTGAATTTGCTTACGGATATTGGCTGGCCCGGTAAAAATACATTGGATTCCATCACTTTTCAAATTGTATCCCAATGGCAACACGCCTTGTGTTCATTAAACAACATGGATGAGATTTGTGGTGAGATTAATTTATCCAAATATACTCAACTTGTTGATGAAATAATCAAGCAAACAAATTTCCAGCCGCAAACGACTCGTAGCAGAGTTCAAATACTGGGTTCTTTTGAGGCGATTGGCATTGCCTTCGATTTTATTCGAGTGACGGGATGTCAGGCGGATACTTTTCCTGCAGTCGCTAAACCGAATCCATTTTTGCCGATGACTTTGCAAAAAAAGCTTGATATGCCAAGTGCCTCTTCTCAAAGAGAGTTGTCTTTCACATTGAATTTATTGAATGGATATCGCCATCTTTGTCAACAACTTGACTATAGTTATGCCGTCTCAGATGGGCAATCGATATTGTTGCCAAGCCCGCTTTTAAACAAGATCAATAAAATTTCGTTAGTTGAAGATGGCCCGCCTATGTTGTGGCTTGATTTACAAAAAGCGGGTGCAGGCTTTCTGCAACATTGGCAAGATGAACAAGGTTTACCGCTAGCCGCGTTTAATGTCAGATCGGGCGTGAATATATTAAAAGATCAGGCTGCCTGTCCTTTTAGAGCGTATGCCAGGCATCGGCTTCATGCTGATACCATTGAGATTGATGATATTGGCATCACACCATTGGAACGTGGAAATTGGGTGCATAAAACCCTTGAAATGGTCTGGCGAAGATTGGGCAATCAAAAATCATTATTAGCAAAAACTACGCCACAGCTAGAGGAATTAGTGCAGCAATGTGTCGATGAAATCATTTTAAAAAAATCGAGCAAGCTACCGCAAACGATATCAGAGATTTTAAAGTATGAAGTTAAGCGAACAAATTTGCTGGTTTTAAGCTGGATTGAGATTGATAGAGAACGTGCTGAATTTGTTCAGGTTGAAGTGGAAAAGGAAGCATCCATGGAAGTGGGAAAGCTAAAGTTTAAAGTGCGAGCTGATAGAATTGACACTTTGTCTTCATATCAAAAAATCATCATAGATTATAAAACTGGTAAGCCACATACTAATAGTTGGGATGATGATCGATTGGATGAGCCACAATTACCCCTCTATGCCTTGACATTAAAAGCGCAGATTGGCGCAATCGCCTTTGCTCAAATTAATATGGAAAGTTGCAAGTTGATAGGTTACGGGGATGAAAATATCGTAGAAAAAGGAATTCGGCAGTTGTCTGATTGGCCACAACAAATAGCACAGTGGAAAATAAATTTAGAATTGTTGGCAGACGAATATGTGCTGGGCAGGGCCGCAGTTGAACCAAAACAAAATGCCTGTGATTATTGCGATTTGATAAATTTTTGTCGATTGAAAACCTTGCAGAATTCTGAAACAACTTATTTGAACACGACTGTCGAAAACAGCTCAAATGGTAAGAACGTCGCATGAGTAATTTGCCTCCCGATCAACAACAGCGTCAACAA
Source organism: uncultured Enterobacterales bacterium (assembly GCA_964555895.1). Taxonomy (GTDB): domain Bacteria; phylum Pseudomonadota; class Gammaproteobacteria; order Enterobacterales; genus DRNA01. The sequence continues at coordinate 2,765 of CAZKUH010000041.1, read as the reverse complement.
GCCCTTGATACCAATAAAAGTTATATTGTTCAGGCTCCAGCAGGTTCGGGTAAAACAGGTCTGCTCACTCAGCGTTATTTGGCTTTGCTGGCTCAGGTAAAGCAACCGGAGGAGATACTCAGCATAACTTTTACTCGTAAAGCAACTGCAGAAATGAAACAACGATTATTTGATGCTTTGCAGATGGCCTCAGGGGAGCCGCCGGAAGAGCCTTTTTTACGCATCACCTGGCGGCTTGCACAAAAAGTATTACAAAGAAATGAAGAGATGCAGTGGCAACTCTTACAACAACCTTCTCGCTTGAAAATTCAAACAATTGATGGTTTATGCGCTTCATTAATTCGACAGTTACCGCTACTTTCGGGGTTGGGGGGGAATTTGCCCACCACCGATAACGCCAGTGAAATATATCAGCTTGCCGCCAAAAGAACCGCCATGTTGATAGAAGACGCAGAGTACGGTAAATATTTGTTGCCGTTATTAGAGCATTTTGATGGTAAGTTGATGCTCATTAAGGATTTATTGGCTGATATGTTACAAAAACGTCTTAACTGGCGTTCCCTTATGACTTGTGAATATGAAAGGGAAATTTTGCAGCAAAGTTGGTCTGCATGGACGCATAAACGGATTGAAAATATTGCAAGAAAAATAAAACCTTTTAGAAATGATTTAGAGAATTTTTGGACATTTTCCTGTACCCAGCGAGCTTTAGCTGAGGGAGGGCATAGTATGTTCGCAGAATTTTCTACTCAAGGTTGGCCTACAACATCTTTAGACTCCTTGTTACAGTGGCAATCCTTAGCTGATTTATTGTTGACAAAAGATGGTGGCATCAGAAAAACTGTCACTAAAACTTCGGGTTTTCCCGCAGCTTCAGCAGCTAAAAATAAACAACAACAAGATTATTTTACTAGCACAAAATCCTGCTTTGTTGCGTTACTGAAAAATTATGCGATCAGAGAGGACGAGCAGCTGCTGGATTTGATGGCCGCGTTTAGAGAAATCAGACAACTTCCTGAAAGCGGATTTTCTGACGAACACTGGCAGGTGCTCGAATCTTTGGGTATGGCGTTGAAATTATCCCTGGCTCAACTTTGGCTTGCTTTTAAGGAGTATGGCGTGCTCGACTTTAGTGAAGTCGCTATCAGGGCACAACAAGCGTTAGGTGACGAGAGCCAGCCTACGGATCTTACCCTGCGGCTGGATTACCAGATCGCACATATTTTAATTGATGAGTTCCAGGACACTTCACAAAATCAAAGACAACTGTTGTCACAATTGACGGCTGGATGGCAAGCAGGCGATGGTCGAACGTTATTTGTCGTGGGAGATCCGATGCAATCAATTTATCGTTTCAGGGCAGCTGAAGTCAGTATTTTTCTCGAAGCCTGGCACAGCCGTTCTCTGGCTGGTATCGCATTAGAGTGTTTACAATTACAGGCTAATTTTCGTTCACAAGAGGGTATCATTAACTGGATAAATACCAGTTTTGCAAAAATATTCCCACAGCAGGATGACGCTCAACTGAGTGCGGTGAGTTATGCGCCTTCGAAAGCAATGAAACAGCCGTCACTTAATGACAGCATTAATATTTTTGCTCAAGCAGGCAGGAATGATAAAAAAGAGGCTGAATGGATCAAGCAAAAAATATTGGATATAAAACAACAAAATGATAATGAATCCATTGCTGTTTTAGTCAGTAATAAAAACCATCTAACAGAAATTGCCTTGGCATTGAGGAGTGATGACATCGATTTTGAAGCGATTGATGTGGAACCGCTGAAAACAAGGCCGGAAATTCAAGATCTTTATAGTTTGACTATTGCGATGATGGACCCTCTGGATCGTATTAACTGGATGGCAATACTCAGGGCGCCTTGGTGTGGTTTATCATTGAGTGATTTAACCCGATTGTTAGAGTCTTCTGTATCGCCGCCTGCAAAATTAATCAATGAAAAAGAAATCCTTGATGAATTATCTACAGATGGCAGGCAAAGATTGTCGCTGTTTGTTGGCAAGATCAATCATTGGTTGAAATTTAAAGATAGCAATGACTTCATTAGCTGGTTACAGTCGCTTTGGTTATCGTTGGGCGGCCCGGCAGGATACGCAGAGAACAATAATGGAACTGTGCTGGCAAATGCTCAGACTTTTTTTTTGGTGTTAGAGAAAAGTATGGATGGTTCAAAATTATCGATACCACATCTTCAGCAAGCGATGGATATGTTATTTGCCAGTGCCGATAAAAAATCAACTTCACCAGTTTTGTTAATGACTATGCACAAATCAAAAGGATTGGAATTTGATCATGTTTTCTTGCCGGGTCTGGGAAAGAAAAGACGGCATATAGATCAACCGGTTCTGGAATGGTTGGAATGGCCGCAGCGAGATGGTTCGGTTGAGTTTTTGTTGGCACCGATTAAAGCAGTGAATGAAAAAAGCATCTCATTTTATAAAGTTATACAGAGTATCAACAAAATAAAATCCCATTATGAGCAACAACGATTATTATATGTTGCCACTACCCGAGCAAAAAAACAACTTTACTTGAGTGGACATATCAGAAATAGTGAAGCTAAGAATCCAGAAGCATCCTCTTTATTAATGCATTTATGGCCGGTGCTATCCTCTTTTTTCAGTAAGCTTACAGATGATCCAATAACGCCGAGTTTGGAGAAAAAAAATCTATTAAAAAGATTCAAAAGCAGCTGGAAAATGGACATAAATAAAAAAGATTTTATAGAACAAAAAATTATTGATGAAAA
>CAZKUH010000040.1:0-10938 GCA_964555895.1 uncultured Enterobacterales bacterium | reverse complement strand
CTTGGCAGGTGTACAATCGCCGGTGGCAAAGTTTTTTGACGAAGAAACGCTCCAGGCGGTATTACAAAAAACCGCAGCACAAAATGGCGATATGTTGTTTTTTGGTGCGGACAAAACCAAGACAGTTAATGATGCCTTGGGGGCGCTGCGATTAAAACTGGCAGAAGATTTTGATTTGATTGCCGATATTTGGAAGCCTTTATGGGTGGTGGATTTCCCCATGTTTGAAGAAATTGATGGGAACATGCATGCTCTGCATCACCCTTTTACTGCTCCGCAAACAGATGACATCGAGAAATTAAAATCTGCACCGGCAATCACCTTGTCTCGTGCTTATGATATGGTGCTAAACGGCAGCGAAATTGGTGGTGGCTCTATTCGTATTCATCACTCGGAGATGCAATCGGCGATTTTTGATATTTTGGGTATTGATGGAAAAGAAGCAGACGATAAGTTTGGTTTTTTACTGGAAGCTTTAAAATATGGCTGTCCTCCACATGGCGGTATTGCCTTTGGTCTGGATCGCTTGATTATGTTAATGAGTGGCACAGACAGTATCCGTGATGTGATTGCTTTTCCGAAAACCACCACGGCAAACTGCCCGTTAACTTCGGCACCATCCTTAGTATCACCGTCGCAACTGGATGAATTACACTTGAAACTGAAACCTGCAAAAAATAACAAAAAAGGCGAGGAGAAATAACGGTATGGCCGGACATAGTAAGTGGGCTAATATCCAACATCGGAAAAAGGCTCAGGATTCTAAAAGAGGTAAACTTTTCACCAAAATTATTCGGGAAATCGTGGTTGCTGCGAAAATGGGTGGGGGCGATCCTGACAGCAATCCTCGTCTCCGAGCCGCCATTGATAAAGCGCTTTCTAGTAATATGACTCGGGATACTATCGAGCGTGCGGTAAAACGTGGTTCTGGCGATGGTGAAGGTGATAATGTTGAAGAACTGGTTTATGAAGGTTATGGACCCAATGGCGTGGCGATTTTGGTTGAAGCTATGACGGACAACCGTAACCGGACAGTTGCCGAAGTGCGGCATGCCTTCGCAAAACATGGTGGTAATTTGGGTGCAGAGGGTTCGGTGGCATTTTTATTTAACCGGGTGGGGATAATTTCTTATGCTCCGGGTGTTGACGAAGAACAAATTATGGATGTGGCGCTGGAAGCAGGTGCGGAAGACGTACTGACACATGATGATGGCTCAATGGATGTACAAACCACTTTGGAGACTTTTGGCCCGGTGAAAGACGCGCTGGATGCTGTGGGTTTAGAATCTGTTCATGCAGAAATGACCATGCTCGCCACCACGGAAACTCAACTGGATAAAGACGGTGCGGAAAAACTGCTGCGTTTGGTGGATCGTTTGGAGGATCTTGACGATACCCAGAATGTTTATTCCAATGCAGATATTTCCGAGGAAGTGATGACGGCGTTAGCAGGTTAAGATCCTTCGACTGCGCGACCCAAAGCACTCATCCTGTTCGCGGGACCAGCTTTCAGGCTGACAAAATTGTATTGCTTAGCATGAAAGGCATTACCCAGCATAACAAAGTTACCCAAAGAGTTTTGCTGATGGTGCGCGAACTGAATAGTTTTGTCATCTCGACCAGCGTGGAAAGATATTGTGTCTGGTGGTGAGGCTTTTTGTTTGGCTATACCAATAAACGGATAAAGCAATATGAAAATAATACTGGGTATTGATCCAGGATCTCGCATTACCGGTTACGGTATTATAGAAGTGGTAAAAGGGCAGTCGCGGTATGTCGATAGTGGTTGTATTCGAATCAAAATCAATGACCAGACGACCCTGAGCGATAGACTGAGACAAATCCACGAAGGTATCCAAACCATTATCAATAGATACCAACCTACAGAAGTTGCCATCGAGCAGGTATTTCTTTCCCGAAACGTTGATTCGGCGTTAAAACTTGGTCATGCACGCGGTGCGGCGATGGTGGCTGCGGCCTGCCTTGGGCATCAGGTGGCTGAGTATTCCGCAAGGCAAATAAAACAGGCAGTGGTGGGAACGGGTGCTGCTGATAAGATCCAAGTTCAGCACATGATTTGTGCCATTTTGAAACTCACTAAATCACCGCAGGCTGATGCCGCAGATGCATTGGCGGTGGCTTTGTGTCATAGTCACATGGGACAAGGTTTGGGCGCTATAATAGGCGCGAGTAAAGTACGCCGTAAAAGAATGAGGTAAGTGGATGATTGGCAGAATTCAGGGCATATTATTAGAAAAACAAGCGCCGGATCTTTTAATAGATCTACAGGGGATCGGTTACGAAGTTCAGGTGCCTATGACCACCTATTATCAGTTGCCCCAAGTAGGAGAAATAATAAAATTACATACGCATTTTGTGGTTCGTGAAGATGCACAAATTCTCTATGGTTTTTATGCATTAAAAGATCGGCATATGTTTCGTCAATTAATTCGTATTAATGGCGTAGGTCCAAAAATGGCTTTGGCTATTCTTTCTGGCATGAATACCGAAGAATTTACCGCGTTGGTACTCAATGATGATATTGCTGGCTTGACCCGGCTACCCGGTGTAGGCAAAAAAACTGCAGAAAGGTTGGTTATCGAAATGCGCGACCGGGTTGAGCCAGTAGATGAGACTGAAACCAGCAATGCCAGTTCTGCGACGGCCAGTGTTTCGCCTGCAGGAAAACAACGACAAGCTGAAAAAGATGCAGTAGCAGCTTTGGTGACACTGGGTTATAGTCCACAACAGGCGTCAAAAGCCGTGAACAAAATCGCAAAAGCGGCGGAAAATAGTGAACAAATGATCCGATTGGCTCTACAATCGGTTTAAGTGGGTGTTTTGTCCTTTTAGAAGCGGCAGAAGCCATTAAGATTTGTTTTGGCGGCGTCGTCGAAAAATTTTGATTTTGCAGTGTTGGTGCTTTGCTCGGGGATTGAGTAGAGAATTTTTTTAAGGGTTTTCAACCTGAATTAGAGAATAATAAATGATTGAAAGTGATCGCTTGATTTCTACAGAGGCTGAACCTGATGAGGCAAGGATAGATCGTGCTATCCGACCAAAAATTTTAAAGGATTACCATGGGCAGCCCCAGGTTTGTGAACAGATGGAGATTTTTATTCAGGCAGCCAGAAACCGTTCTGATGCGCTTGATCATTGTTTAATCTTTGGCCCTCCCGGCCTTGGAAAAACCACGCTGGCAAATATTATCGCTACAGAGATGGGGGTTAATTTAAAACAAACCTCGGGGCCGGTACTCGATAAGGCTGGTGATTTGGCTGCTTTACTCACCAATCTTGAAGAAAACGACGTTCTTTTTATTGATGAAATTCATCGTTTAAGTGCTGTGGTTGAAGAGGTGCTGTATCCGGCGATGGAAGATTATCAACTGGATATCATGATAGGGGAAGGACCTGCTGCACGCTCTATCAAGCTGGAATTACCGCCTTTTACTTTAGTCGGAGCGACAACCCGCGCCGGGCTGCTCACTTCCCCATTGCGGGATCGTTTTGGGATTGTACAACGGCTGGAATTTTATAATGTGGCCGATCTGACCGGTATTGTCAAACGCTCTGCTGAGATTTTGCATTTAGAAATCAATCATGAGGGTGCTTTCGAAATTGCTTCACGTTCTCGAGGAACACCAAGGATTGCCAATCGTTTGTTACGACGTGTGCGCGATTACACCGAGGTGAAAGCGGATGGCAGGATAAATAAAAAGATCGCTAATTTGGCGCTTGATATGCTGGATGTGGATGTACTTGGCTTTGACACTATGGATCGTAAATTATTATTGGCGATTATCGAAAAATTTGAAGGTGGGCCCGTTGGACTTGAGAATCTGGCAGCGGCTATCGGTGAAGAAAAAGATACCATTGATGATGTACTGGAACCGTTTTTAATTCAACAGGGATTTATCCATCGAACTCCCCGAGGTCGTGTGGCAACAAAAAAAGCTTATTTGCATTTTGGTTTGCCGCTTGAAGAAAATCACTGATGACTGAATTTTGTTTCCCTGTTCGTGTCTATTACGAAGATACAGATTTTGCTCAAGTGGTGTATCACGCCAATTATCTCAAATTTATGGAGCGGGCAAGAACAGAGTGGATACGTCAGTGGGGTGTAGAACAGGATCAAATGATGGCTGCGGGAAAAATTTTTGCCGTAACAAATTTACAAATAAATTACTTGCAAGCAGCAAGGTATAATGATCAACTTATCGTCGTCAGTCGGATTATAAAATGCGGTTTTGCCAGTTTCACTTTTTTTCAGCAAATATGTGATGCGCAAGATAGACATCAAGTTTATGTGGAAGCCGAGGTAAAAGTGGTGAGCACTACTTTTCCTGAAATGAAGCCTTGTAGAATTACCAATACTTTAAGAGAGGAAATTAAACGTGTCATCTGATTTATCCATTTTGGATCTATTCCTGAATGCCAGTTTATTGGTTCAGGTTATTATGGGGTTACTGGTTCTGGCTTCGCTGATTTCATGGACCATTATTTTTCAACGTTCAAGACTTTTCAAAAACATAGCGGTTTCTGCAACAGCTTTTGAAAACCGTTTTTGGTCTGGTGTCGAACTGGGAAAATTGTATCAGGGACTATCACAAAGACATGATCCGCTGGGTGGATTGGAATTAGTTTTTCACGCGGGTTATAAAGAATTTATGCGCTTACGAAAACAAGATGGTGTCTCAGGCGATGCGGTGATGGATGGCACCCAGCGTTCTATGCGGGTTGCATTTTCTCGTGAAATTGACGATATGGAAAATGGTCTGTCTTCTTTAGCGACCATTGGCTCGGTTGCACCTTACGTGGGCTTGTTTGGAACGGTTTGGGGCATTATGCATTCATTTATTTCTTTAGGCTCAGTGAAACAAGCGACTTTGGCGATGGTAGCACCGGGTATAGCAGAAGCGCTGGTTGCCACGGCGATGGGTCTTTTTGCGGCTATCCCTGCGGTGATTGCTTATAATCGCTATACTGCGCGCGTCGAAAAGCTGGAAAATCAATACCGCTACTTTATTGAAGAATTTACCGGTTTACTACACCGTAAGGCGCATTCTCGTCATCAGCCTGCAGTTAATCCGTCCTCTGCTACTTCTCGGCGAGGTTAATGGATGGAAGTTCGTAAGCGCAAAAAACTCATGGCTGAGATCAATGTGGTGCCATACATCGATGTCATGTTGGTGTTGTTGGTTATTTTTATGATTACCGCACCGCTGATCACCGCTGGTATTAAAGTGGACTTGCCGAATGCGGATGGTAAGCCTTTGGATACCAATGATGAGACGCCTTTGATTGCCTCCATAAATAAAGATGGTTTGTACTATCTATCTGTGGGTGATGATGAGGAAACAGCGATGCCACTTAACGATTTGGTGACACTGGTCAAAGCGCAACGAGAAGTGTCACCTAAAATCATGGTTTTTGTCAATGCGGATGAATCTGTAAAGTATGGCAAAGTGGTTCGATTATTTGCCGCCTTGCAAAGTGCAGGCATTGACAATGCCAGTTTAATGGTGGAGCCAGTGGAGTCGTCTAAATGACGCAACAATCATTCGCGGTCCCACTCATTATGGCGATATCACTGCATGTTGCCCTAGCGGCACTGTTGGTTTTTAATGGCGATGCTTTTGAGAATAATAAGCCAGCTGTACGGCTGGCGACAGGGCAACAGGCACAAATTGTTGAGACGGTATCGGTTGATGCTAAAAAAGTAAAAGCGTTGGTTAAAAAGATTAAAAGCAAAAAAGCAGCAAAATTAAAGAAACAAAAATCGTTGGAAAGACGTTTGGCACAATTGGAAAGAAAACGAAAGTCTGCTGAAAAAAAATCTCGAGCAGCAACGAAAAAGCGCTTAAAAGACGAAAAACTAGCTAAAAGTGCGGCTAAAAAGCGTAAACTTCAGGAAAAAAAGGCAAAAGATGCCGTTAATGATAGAAAAAAACAAGAAAAACTAGCCCAAGATGTGCGGCAAAAGCGAGAAAAAGAAGAACTTGAGCGACAAATACAGCAGGAAATGGATGAGCAGCTACAATTAGAGCAGCAACGGCTGAATGCCGACAAACAACAACGTATTTTGACTGAAACGGAAAAGTATAAAGCATTGATTTACAATAGAATTTATACCAATCTAGTTGCCGGTGTCAATGCGGTTGTTACCATTAAACTGGCACCAGGTGGATTAGTGATTGATGTGAATTGTATAGAAGGTGATGTGGTCGCTTGTAAAGCCGCCATTGTGGCGGTAAAAAAGTCTGAACCTTTACCTGTTTCCAAAGATCCCGATGTGTTTAAGCAATTACGCGATGTTCGATTGAAAATTAACAAAGAAGTCACTGGAGAATTATAGATCCTATGAAATTTGCTAGAACATTGATTACCCGCTTTGTAATTTTGTATTTACTGTTTTTGGCTCAGGCCCAGGCAGAAATTATTATTGAAATTACCAAAGGAGCAGATAACGCCAGACCCATCGCAGTCGTCCCTTTTCGTTGGAAAGGCAGCAAGGCTTTGCCGCAGGATGTTTCGCGTATTATTCGCGATGATTTACGACGCTCCGGTCGTTTTAAGCCCATGCCGTTGGCAGATTTACCACAGCAGCCTTACTTGAGTACTCAAGTGGAGTTGGAAGATTGGAAGAAAAAGGGCATAGAAGCCATAGTCGTCGGTGAAATAACGCAGGTTGATGAGCAAACCTATCGAGTATCATTTGAATTGGTTGATATTTTTTCCAAAGGCAAAAAGGGTGAAGGTCAACTGATCAATGGTGAATTGATGATCAGTAATGGTGCGGTGATAGAATCACGTCAGGCGGATGTTAACGTAAAATCAATGCGTCGTTATTCTCACCGTATAGCGGATATGATTTATGAAAAACTCACGGGTGTCCGTGGTGCTTTTGCCACCAGATTGGCTTATGTGGCTATTGACCGAACTCAAGACAAGCCTTATCAATTAGTGGTGGCCGATGCGGACGGTTATAATCCAACGCCCTTATTACTTTCTCCTCAGCCTTTAATGTCACCAGCCTGGTCACCGGATGGCTCACAACTGGCTTATGTCAGTTTTGAGTCCGGTCACTCACAAATTTTCATTCAGAACGTCTATACTGGTGAGCGTAAAATGGTCAGCGACTACAAAGGTATCAATGGTTCACCGGCCTGGTCTCCAGATGGTAGACGTTTAACGGTCACTTTATCCAAAGATGGTAATCCGGAAATTTATATTCTTGACTTAACTTCAGCTAAATTGAGTCGATTGACGCGCCGATCAAGTATAGAAACTGAAGCAAGTTGGCATCCAGATGGTCAAAGTGTGATCTTTACCTCAAATCGGGGTGGTAAACCACAGATATATCAGGTTAAATTAGGGGGTGGGCGACCCGAGCGTGTAACTTTTATTGGTAATTACAATGCCGGGGCTTCTTTTACTGCCGATGGTAAACAGATGGTGCTGGTACATCGGGCAACCGATACGTTTCACATTGCAGTAAAAAATATGGAGACTGGGGTGTTACAAAGTTTAACTGAAACACGTCTAGATGAATCTCCGAGTATTGCTCCGAACGGTAGTATGATAATATACGCCACATTATCCAGAGGTCGAAAGGTTTTGGCCGCAGTATCTACCGATGGTAGGTTTCGGGCCATATTACCGGCAAGTAAGGGCGAAATTCGGGCGCCAGCCTGGTCTCCGTTCTTGAACTAAGTTGCAATACCTGTAAGAATAGACGTCTTAAGGGTACTGATTTGTTTTACAACATGTTTTTTTATTTATTTTTAATAACAAAGGAGTCAATAATGACTAAGTTTTTGGTGAGGACTGCAGCTTTAGTATTATCGCTAGCTTTTCTGTCCGCTTGTAGCACAAAAAAAGAAACTACAAATACAACAACCCCCCCGGTGAAAGAAGAACCTGCTGTTGTGGTGAAAACAGCTGAACAATTAGCTGCAGAAGCCGCGGAAGCTGTACGTGTTGCTGATGAGAAAGTTCGTCAAGAACGTACAATTTACTTTGACTTTGATACAGCCACTATTAAGGATGAATTTCGTCCTGTGTTGGAGGCGCATGCCAAGTTTTTGGCAAACAATGCAAGTATCAGTGTAAAACTCGAAGGCAATGCGGATGAACGTGGTACACCGGAATACAATATTGCATTGGGTGAAGAACGTGCTAAAGCAGTGGCTGAAATTTTCCGTACCTTCGGTGTTTCTGATAGTCAGATGGAAGTCATCTCTTATGGTGAAGAACGTCCGGTAGATCCAGGTCATAACGAAGAAGCTTGGGCAAAAAATCGCCGTGTAGAAATCGTTTATAAATAAGTTTTAACAAAAACCAGGAGTTAGCCGATGAAGATCGGAAAAACACTGGGGACTATCCTGACTGGGCTGGTGGTTTTCGCCAGCCCTTTTTCCGTTTTTGATAAGATGACGGGAAACCAGACAGCAATGGGACCCCAATTATTGCACGCCGCAGAAGTTGTTCGTTCACTTTCTCTTGATGAAAGAGTGGAGCGTCTTGAGCAGCAAAAAGAATCACGCAGTCAGATTTTGGCCGGTTTGCAATTTAAAATTAACGACATGCAGGAAGAGATCCGAAATTTGTTGGGTACCCAGGAAGAAAACAACTATCGGTTAACGCAGTTAACTGAACGTCAACGTGAAATTTATAAAGATGTTGACAGCCGATTGACAGAGGCCCGGCAACAATTGCAAAACTTTTTAACTAATAATAGCTTGTCAAAAAGTGCTAGTTCTTCAGGGAACAGCCATACTTTTAACGCTCAGCGCAATAAGCGCGTTGCACGAGCTGCAACCAAAGGTTCCCAAAGGGCGACCTCAAGTGAAGAATCCAATAGTTATGAGAAAATTTTCCCACTGGTTCGTGAGAAAAAATATGTCAAAGCTATTGCTGCCTATCAGTCCTTTATCGCTAGTTATCCTGATGGAGTCTATGCGGTAAATGCCCATTACTGGCTGGGGCAAGTACATTTTGTTCAAGGCCAACTGGATGAAGCAAGTCAGCAATTTACCTTGGTAAAAGATAAATTCCCACAATCTCGGAAAGCGCCAGATGCGTTATTAAAGCTGGCAATTATTTTTAAAACGCAAGGTGAGAATGAAAAAGCCAAAGGCATGTTTAAAACAATTATCAAAGATTATCCAGGCTCATCAACGGCAAGACTGGCTATTCGGCGTTTGCGAGAATTAAATTAAACTTTCGCAGGGTAGGTTGGTTTGAGTCGGTTGCGTATTACAGAAATTTTTTATTCTCTGCAAGGAGAATCCAGAACGGTAGGATTTCCCACGGTTTTTATCCGTCTCACCGGTTGTCCGCTGCGCTGTTATTATTGCGATACCGCATATGCTTTTCGTGGTGGGCAATATCTGAGCTTTGAAGAAATAATAAAAGAAGTAGAAAAGTACCATCCCTCTTTTATTACAGTTACCGGGGGTGAACCCTTAGCACAACCGCAATGTCTAGAATTATTAACGTTGTTATGTGATGCTGATTATGAAGTTTCGCTGGAAACAAGTGGTGCGTTAGCCATTGACAAGGTCGATCCACGTGTGATCAAAGTGATGGATATAAAAACCCCAAAATCTGGTGAAATGGCCAAAAATTACTGGCAAAATATTGATTTTATTGGCTTCCAGGATCAAATAAAATTTGTTATATGTGACCGCCAGGATTATGACTGGGCGAGGCTAAAAATAACAGAACTTCAATTAAACCAGCGTTGTGAAGTTATCATGTCTCCTTGTTGGGGTGTGGTTGAGGCTGCGGATCTGGCTGCATGGATTTTGCGGGATAAATTAAAAGTACGTATGCAATTACAACTACATAAAATATTATGGGGTGACAAACAAGGTGTTTAAAAGCGAAATTTTTGGCAAGCTATTCTATACCCATAGTCATTCAAGATGCAGGATTTATCATGCCTAAAGTGAACGAATTAAAAAGAGGACAAATTATTGAGATTAATAATGTCCCTCATGTGGTAAAAAAGATTGATTGTAAGAGTCCTTCTTCTCGTGGCGCTTCGACGTTGTATAAAATACGTTACAACAATTTAGTCACTGGACAAAAGCTGGATGAATCATACAAAGCTGATGAGATTGTTAAAGAAGCTGATTGTCAGAAAGTAAAAGTTCAATATTCCTATCTTGATGGTGACAATGTGGTTTTTATGGATGTTGAAGATTACAGTCAATATAGTTTGTCGCTCGCTGATCTTGAAGATGAGATGAAATTTCTTCAGGAAGGATTAGCCGGCATAACCGCACTTCTCTCTGAAGGTAATATTTTAGCTATCGAATTACCACAGGTTGTAGAAATGGAAATTTGTGAAACCGATCCTTGTATAAAAGGCGCTTCGGCTACCGGCCGCACCAAACCTGCACGTTTTGTCACAGGGCTTGAAATACAGGTGCCCGAATATTTAGACGCTGGTGAGGTCGTTAAAATTAATACCAGCAGCAGTAAATTTATGTCACGCAGCTGAAATTTTCAAAGGAACCAAAATGGATCAAAAAACAGAGATTGAGGCGGCCGTTTTTAGACGTTTACTGGAACATTTAGACGATCATAAAGAAGTGCAGAATATTGATTTGATGATTCTAGCCGATTTTTGTCGAAATTGTTTAGCAAAATGGTATATGGCGGCGGCGGCAGAACAGGGTGAGAATATTGATTATGATGTGGCTAGGGAACGCATTTACGGGATGCGTTATACGCAGTGGAAAAGCCATCATCAATTACCTGCCACCGCAGAACAGTTGGCAGCATTTGCTGCCAGAGATAAAACTTGATATTGCTGAAATCCGGCATTCTTAGGTGGCACGGGTATATACCCGATGCGCTTAATTAATAATTTATAATTAATCGAATACTTTGTAATTGTGCTTCAGTTTGATCAAGAAACTGCTGA
>CAZKUH010000039.1:0-10996 GCA_964555895.1 uncultured Enterobacterales bacterium | reverse complement strand
GAAATTAAGACGCCCGTTACAATCCCTAGTTCAAAAAAAGCAGTTAAATTGATATTCATTTTAATTTCTCCACAATTAAATTATAAAAAAATATATTTTAAATAATGCCGACAAAGTTAACTTTGTCGGCTCACTAAAATTAATTCATTAATTCCACACATTAAGTTTTACGACAAGTTACCGTTATTTTACCACCCCCAAATGATGAAGAACATGACCAAGAACCTAAACTCGCGCCATACCAACTGGTTATATAGTTTGTCATTGTATTTGCAGCAGTTTCTGAGCCGAAAGTGCCCTCAAAATTTTCAGCTTGTCCACTGTTTTCCGGTATAGTATTACCATCTGCATCTTTTGCTGAACCCGTCATATATTCAAATTCGAATCTTAGACCATTAGGTATAATCGCCGTCAACCCTTTTTGTTTAAATAAGGCCGTTGATCCATCTGCAAAAGTTACAGGCATAACAAAATTAACTTCTCCAAACACATTCAATACAATGCTAGCTGGAATATTTACCAATGCCGCCATTGTTTGATTAAATGTTAAATTATTCATTAAATAAATAGTAACTTGGTTCATATTATATGAATTATGAACAATATCAAATGCAGAACCAACGACATCTCCAGGAATATTTGTACTGGTTTCCATTGTCATTGAAACATCTTTAACATATTGAACTAATTGAAGAAACTCTGTGTATATATCTTGTTCAACAACAAGTTCGTGAACAGCTGTAAAATCTAAACTATCTTGTGGTTCAAAAAAACTAAAAATATTGTATTTACGTATGATCGTATTTCCAATATTCATAACATATACTACATATCGACTATTTGATTGTGAAGGTGCCGTTTGACGAGCAGCTGCCTTCATTTGAATGGTTGAACAAGAGTTACAAGTTACCCATTCAGATACAGTCTTTGCAGAAATTGAATTTGTACTTAGAAAAAAGAGAAAAAATTTTGATGACTTTCATTGTTTATTCCTTTAAATGTTGAAAATTACTGGCCCATCCAGCAGAAAGTACTCTAATACAAAATAAGGAAGTTGTCAAAGCCAAGCCAACTTTGTCCTGAATTGGCTCATATTAAATACAACCAATTTTGGCACCAACTATAGTAAGCAAGACATACCGTTTGGCTTACCTTAAAGATATCAGTAAAAAACATGATAGCACCATCAAGATAGGTAACAGACTAATTTAACTAAATTTTAAAAGTTTATCGAAATATTTGTAACTACATCTTTCGGTTCCTGCACTCTGAAGAAGGGCGAACCTTACTAAGCGCTAAAATCTAAACCTAAAACCTTTTGTGCTTCCCCCGAGTTATTTAAGAAAATTGGGGGAATCCGATCAAATATGTTCTAAACGCCTCAAAGGGCCTCTTCCGTACCGGCTAGACGTGATGGTGTGCTAAATTTTATCCATGGGTAATTTAAGATAACTGACATCATTATCTTCCATAACAGGTAGTTTACCGGCGCGAATATTGACCTGAATTGCGGGTAAAATCAGTTTTGGCGCAGAAAGTGTAGCATCGCGTTCGACACGCATTTTTATAAAGGTTTCTTTAGCGATGTCCTGTTGCAGATGTATATTGTGCTTTTTCTGTTCAGCGACGCTAGAGACCCACTGTAGTTTACGACCATTAGGCATGTAATCATGACACATAAAAAGCCGAGTTTTTTCAGGGAATGAAAGCAGAAATTGAATGGAATCAAAAAGTGTCGCTGCATCACCACCCGGAAAATCACAGCGTGCTGTACCATAATCAGGCATAAACAAGGTATCCCCTACAAAAATCGCATCTTCAACTTTATAGCTGAGGCATGCCGGGGTATGGCCAGGCGTGTGCAGCACTTCAATCGACAGTTCACCTAAAGCCAGTTTGTCACCGTGTTTAAGTAATTGGTTAAAGTCCTCGGCATGTCCAGCTTCATTACCGGATAAATTAAACAAGTTATTAAATACTTTTTGCACTTCGGTTATACTCGCGCCAATAGCGATAGGCGCAGCAAATTTTTGTTGTAGAAATTGCGAGGATGATAAATGATCCGCATGAGCATGGCTTTCCAATATCCATTTGATGTGCAGTTTTTTCTCCGCTATCACCTTGAGCAATTTTTCAGCGGAAGTCGTAGCAGTTCTGCCATTACTTGGCGTGAAATCCAATACCGGATCAATAATTGCGGTTGCTTTTGTAGCGGGATCAATCACCAGATAGCTCAAAGTGAAGGTATCGGGATCAAAAAAAACTTCAATGATTGGGGGATTCATTTCGACCTGCTTGAATAACAAATTTAGCGGCTTTTAAGCGCATTAACATTAGACAAGTCTAATGTTAATGGCGAGTAACTTCAAGGCCTTTGTCTCGTCATTGAAATGGATGATATTGCCCTATCTGAATTCAGCTTTTGCACGATTTAAAAAAGGGGCTTATTCCAAAAATTTTAAGCCCAACCCCAAAGGCTCCACCCTGACGATTTTCATATCGACAATCGGCGGCTCTTCTCCATCACCCAGATTTCCTTTCACCTTTACTTTAACTCTTTCGCCAACATCCAGCTTCAACTCGCCTTCAACAATAACAAAAATACCACCATTACTGATATTGAGCGTCCTTAATTCTACTGTGCCAATTGATTCATGAGTGACCTCAACCTGAAGATTGATCGGCATTCGCGAGTCGTTTCTATTTTTGTTTGCATTATTTTGTGTCATATGACTCATTTTAGTGGGTAAAAATGGAGAGGTTTCTTATAAACCGGCAAAAAATAACCAAGCAATAATGGCGTTAGCCTGTTGTAAAGCATAGTAAAAAATAGGGAGTTTGCCCAGAAAATAATAAGTTATGTTGAAAAGCTAGGAATTGATAGAGAAATAAAGTTAATATGAACAAACCATTTGAAAACAAACATCGCAAAATTTATGCTTAAACGCGTGATCTACCCTGGCACTTTTGATCCAATGACAACCGGTCATATTGATCTCATACAACGTGCCAGTCAATTATTCGCCGAAGTCATTGTTGCTGTCGCTGCAAGTCCTGGCAAAAATCCTGCTTTTTCACTCGAGCAACGTGTTGAATTGGGACAGAAAGTCGTACAATCGTGTGGATTCAATAATGTAACCGTGTTGGGTTTTAGCGGTTTGGTGGTTGAATTCGCCAAAGAAGTCGGCGCAAAAGCGATTTTGAGGGGGTTAAGAGCGGTCTCTGACTTTGAGTATGAATTTCAGTTAGCCAATATGAATCGTCGTCTGTCTCCTGATGTGGAAAGCATCTTTCTCACGCCTTCAGAACAATATTCTTTTATTTCAGCCTCTTTGGTTCGAGAAATTGCTGCGCTTGGAGGAGATATTTCAGGATTTGTGCACGAAATAGTTAAAGATGCTTTAATTCAGCGCTATCGTTGATCGTTAAATGTTGTGTGTTAAGAGTTGAGCGCTGAGCGCTGAGAAAAACTGGTTTATCTAAACGGGTAGTACAATAATAGCCTCCAACCCGCCTTCAGGATGATTGCGCATTTTAATACGACCTTTATGCATTTCAGCCAACCTTTTTACTATCGCCAAACCCAAACCACTGCCTTTGCCACCCCGCGCTTCATCACCACGAGTAAAAGGTTCAAACAGTTTTTCAATTTTGGCTTCATCTATCCCAGGGCCATGATCCCTGATCCGCAAGCAAATATTTTCGTCCTCTAGCCAGCTGGCAATTTCAATTTTTCCATCACTGTAACGTAAAGCATTTTGAAGAAGGTTTCCCAGCATTCGTTTGCTGCCTAAAGCACGCAACTTTAGCTTGGGAAGTGGTTTTAATTTTGCTTCAATTCGCCCGCTGCTATTAAACGATTCGATAACCTGTTCGGTAATCTGGTTTAAATCCTGCCAGGTTCTGGGCTCTTCCCGGCCATCACGCACATAAGAAATAAATTGTTGGATAATGGCATCCATATCCTCAGTATCTCGTATAATACCGTCACGTATTTCTGCATCTCCTTCAGGTAAAAATTCACTCGCCAGACGGATCCGGGTGAGTGGTGTTCGAAGATCATGAGAAACTCCAGCTAGCAATAAGGTTCGATCCTCTTCAAGTTGCTGCACATCCAGTGCCATTTGATTAAAGGCACGGGTTACTGCAATCATTTCCGAAGAACCTTGTTCCTTCAGGTTTCCCGGGGCATCGCCCCGACCGAGTTCACGCGCAGCAAATTGTAATCGCCGCAAAGGGCGGCTGACTTGTCTGGCAAACAACCAACCGCCAAGGACACTCAACAAGGTAATGGCTGTAAGGTAAATGAGTAACTGTGGCGGGTATTGTTCATTGAGTCGCGCCAAAGGCAGGCGAACCCAAAGGCTTTCTTTTACCGGAGCCTTGACCCAGGCAATTAATTGCTTGCCTTCCTGAAGTCGAACTTCAGTCGGCTGCCCCAAAGCCAAACCCATTTGATCAGAAATACTTTTATAATAGGTGGCGTCTTTCAGCCCGGCATAATTTGCACCAAGCTCGTCGTATACCCGGATGCCGGTAGTTTGAGTGAAGGCCTTACTGATATCGTCAGGGATCCCAGCCTCCAAATCGAGAAAAACAATTTTCACCTCGGATGCCAGCAAATTAACCACTTGACGCCAGTGAGGACGAATTATATAGAGACTTACTGAAAAATAATAAATAAGCTGATTAATAACCAGTAAAAAAGCAATCAGTGCTGCGATACGTCCAAAGGCACTACGTGGATAAATTTTCACTGCCAAGCCTAGGATTGACCATCGGGCACAAAGACATAACCAATGCCCCATACGGTCTGAATATATCTGGGGTTGGCTGCATCTTGCTCAACTAGGCGTCGCAAACGGGAAACTTGGACATCAATACTACGCTCAAGCGCACTGTAGTCTCTACCACGAGCCATATTCATTAATTTATCTCGCGAAAGCGGTTCCCTTGGATGAGTAACCAATGCTTTTAATACCGCAAATTCACCACTTGTAAGGGCAATGGGTGTTTCATCCTGCCACATCTCCCTGGTTGCCAGGTTAAGTTTAAATTGACCAAATGAAACATCCTGTTCATCTTTACTAGGTGCCCCAGGCACTTCTGTGACTTGTCTTCTTAACACCGCTTTAATGCGGGCTAACAATTCTCTAGGGTTAAAAGGTTTTGCCAAATAATCATCCGCCCCTAATTCCAGTCCGATAATACGATCAACCTCGTCCCCTTTTGCCGTTAACATAATAATAGGCATCTTGTTGCCATTGGCTCTTAGACGCTTACAAATGGAAAGCCCATCTTCTCCCGGCAGCATGAGATCCAGAATCATCATATTGTAATTTTCTCTTTCCAGCAGTCTATCCATCTGTGCGCTATCAGCAGCCGTTCTTACATAAAAATCCTGCTCTTTAAGGTAGCGTTCCAGTAAGTGTCGCAAACGCATATCATCATCAACAACTAATACCTTGGAAATTTGTTCACTCATCAGAAGATCCTATATAAGAATGGCAAAAGTTAGCAATACAGTTAATATTAACCCATCTAAAATAAAAGTGATAAAACATAAAGTCTTTTATTATGGTGAATTTGTAACGATTTGTAGCAAAATCGCTTTATTTTAGTCAGTTTTGTCAAACATAACGGCGGCTTGTTTTTTGTGCGCCCGCCAAAGGGTTCATCAATAATACCGTGGCTGAGATATTTCCGTTGCTTATGACCGCACGAATACCGCTTGCGCAGCACTGATTGCGCAAAAATCTTATTTGACACCAGCTTTAAATTACATAAAAATCATCGTTATAATAAAAATGGCTGACGGATACCCTTTTGAAAGCTCTCGTTATTTTTAATCCTCAAGCAGGTCATGGCCGCGCTCGAAAGTTACTGCCTATGTTTAAGGCTCATCTGGTTAAAAATGGCATCGAGGCTGTTGTTTTACTGACAAAGCATCAAGGTCATGGCGTTGATTTGTGCCGTGATGCCCATTTTGCAGATTATGACGTCATTATAGCTTCCGGTGGTGATGGCACGGTGTTTGAAGTACTCAATGGTTACTTACAAAACCAAAGCCCACTAAAGCCGCCTTTTGCTATTGTTCCCAATGGTACCGGTAACGCCTTTGTCCGGGATATGGGTTTAGCGTCAGGCGATTGGAAGATAGCCATTGATAATATTATCCATCACCATATCAGGGAAATCGATGTGGCCCGTTTTACCACCTGCAATGCGTCTTACTATTTTTTAAATATCATCGGTTTTGGCTTTGTTTCAGAAGTTAATGAAGCTTCCATAAAGTATAAGTGGTTAGGCAATGCCGCCTATATCCTAGCTGTTTTTACCAGTTTGCTTAAGTTAAAGTCCTTTCCTTTAACCATAGAAATTGACGGTTTAATTATCAATCGTGATAATATTTTTGTGGAAGTCTCCAATTCTCGTTTTACCGGCACCACATTTCTAATGGCTCCAGATGCCGTATTGGATGATGGCTGGTTGGATGTCACCTTATTAAATAAAGTCTCGCGCTATAAAATATTAAAAGTATTTCCGACAATATTTAAAGGCGAACATACACAATTTGATGAAATCGAAACTTTCCGCGCTAAAAAAATTAAAATTTATACAGAAAAACCCATGAAGCTCTCCCCCGATGGTGAGTTGCTCGGTGAGACACCCGTTGAAATTGAATGTTTGCACAAATATTTAAAAATAATTTGGCCGAAAATTACCAAAAACTACTTTTAATATGAAACCCATGCAGTGATTAGTTCATTGAATTAATCGGCTCTATGGTCTTGTTAAGCCGCAATATTAATGGCTGGCAATGTCTGTTTGCTAATAAAATGCCGTTGGGGTGCTGCATCCAGCACGCGTTATTTTCTCTTGTTCCGGGTTGTTTCTTAGGTCTTGAAAAAATCCAAGGTGTCTCTCTGTCATCCTGTTAATTTTTGTAAAACATTCTTCCATTTTTAGTTGTCAGTACAAAGCAAAAATATTCCAAGATTGAATTTAGCATGGTAAAGTGTACGAGTTTCATACAGGAAGTTGAGCACACAAAAGAGATAAACGATAATGATTTTAAGGATGCTGTCATGGATGATTTAACCCACTGGCTTATATTAAACCGCACCCCGGGGTTTAGCAGTCGAAGAATTTTTGAATTGCTGGAACATGTTGAGCACCCAGCGCAGATTCTCTCGGGCAGCAATTCCCAGCTAAAAAAGTGGGGTTTGGGAGAAAAAGCCATACATTTTCTTTCCCATGATCCTGGTAAGCAGATTGAAAAAGATCTCAACTGGCTGGGTGATAATAAGCATATCGTCACCTTCAACGATGCACAATACCCTCGACTGCTGAAAGAAATAAGTGATCCACCTTTGGTGTTATTTGTTCAAGGCGCGGTCGCATTAATGAGTCAACCTCAGCTTGCTATTGTAGGGAGTCGTAATCCGACCACTCAAGGTAAAAATAATGCTGAAGAATTTGCCAGCGCGTTAAGTCTGTCTGGATTGATAGTGACCAGTGGCATGGCGTTGGGCGTGGATGCTGCCGCCCACCAAGGCGCGCTAAAAAGCCAGCAACCCACGGTTGCTGTAATGGGCACGGGCCTCGACAGGGTCTATCCGGCAAAACATCGAGATTTGGCTCGCTGCATTGCGGAACAAGGCGCTTTAGTTTCAGAGTTTCCTATCGGTACCGGGGTAAAACCGGGGCATTTCCCCAGAAGAAATCGTATCATTTCCGGTTTAAGTTTAGGCGTATTGGTGGTGGAGGCAGCCATTAAAAGCGGTTCTCTTATTACAGCGAAACTGGCTATGGATCAAGGCCGTGATGTTTTTGCCATTCCTGGATCCATTCATAATCCCCTGGCCAAAGGCTGTCATCATCTTATTCGAGATGGTGCCAAACTGGTGGAAACAGCAAATGATGTGGTCGAGGAGCTGGCGGCCATGGCATTATTTGAGGCGAATGATGACCTTTTGCAAAAAATTCACACAAAAACACCATCTTCGCTTGAAACAGGTACACTTTTGGCTGGAAATCTGGATAATGAGCAACAGGCCATACTGGAAGCGGTTGATTACTCCACGACCACAGTAGATGAAATTGTAACTCGCTGTAATTTGTCTGTGGAAGTCGTTTCTGGCAGTCTTTTAATATTAGAATTAGAAGGCTATGTTGCCAGCGAACAAGGCGGTTACTGTAAAGTAGCGAAAATTTGTTAGTGCTCGTTAATCAATTTAGAAGGAAAAATTTACTTGGTTAATAATAATGTAATGGAAGTGCTGTTGTTTATTTTTGATCACTTCTATGAAGATGAGGCCCACCTGAAAGTTAAACACTATAAAATTGAAGCGGTGTTAGAACATGCAGGCTTTGACCATGGCGATATCAATAGCGCGTTACTTTGGCTAGATGATTTGGTGGATTTATGTGATCAGGCTGAGGCTGACAATTTGACCCATGTTTCGGGTGTGAGAGTATTGAGCCCACTGGAACAAAAATATTTATCACCAACGTGTCAAAGTTATCTGATTCAACTGGAACAACTCAGTATTCTGGATGACTATAGTCGTGAACTCGTGGTCGATCGCGCACTCGCACTTTCTCATGGACAGGTAAGTCTGGATTCCTTGAATTGGGTGGTGCAGATGGTGCTGTATAATTTACCTGGACGGGAATACGCTTACACCTGTATGGAACATCTTTCCAACGACGGCCATTGGCATTAACACACCCAACACCATTATTTAAGTCTCATTGAGGAGTTATCAACTATGAACCCATCTTTCGTCGCCATATTAATGGGTTCGGATTCAGACTGGCCGGTCATGGAAGCTACCACCATCGTGCTAGATAAATTAGGGGTGTCTTATGAAGTCAAAGTGACATCTGCCCACCGAACACCTCAAGCTACGCATGAATATGTCGTCGATGCAGAAACCAGAGGTTGCAAAGTTTTTATCGCCGCCGCAGGATTAGCAGCACATTTAGCTGGCGTGGTTGCTGGTATTACACTCAATCCAGTGATTGGTGTGCCCATGGACGGTGGCCCCTTAAAGGGAATGGATGCACTTCTTTCAACGGTACAAATGCCTGGTGGTGTTCCTGTTGCTACGGTTGCCATCGGTAAAGCGGGCGCCAAAAATGCCGCTTATCTTGCGGCTCAAATACTCAGCGTGGCTGATGCTGAACTTGCCCAAAGGATTCGTGCTGAACGCCAGCAAGCCGCAACAGAAGTGATGGCGAAGGATGCTCAGCTACAATCCCGATTAAAATCCTGAAATGGAGCAAGATTTAAACTGGCAAATAAAACAAGCTGCAGAAAAAATTTCTCAAGGTGGCGTCATTGCTTATCCGACTGAGACAATCTATGGCGTGGGCTGTGATCCCAATAGCGGATCTGCCTTAAGAAGAATTCTCAAGTTTAAAAAAAGAACACAAAGCAAAGGTTTTATTGTTATAGCCAGCGAAGTACAACAACTTTCACCATGGCTGGATGAGACTTGGCTTGAATGGTTATCTCAACAACATCCCCCGCAAATAACTACTTGGGTTGTACCCTGTAAAAAAGAAACCAGCCCCTTGTTAAGAGGAGAAAACACCACGCTGGCTGTTAGAATTTCTCCGCACCCAACCATAAAAGCATTGTGTGCCATGTGTGGCGCGATAACATCTACCAGTGTAAATGTAGCTTCTCAATTACCACTCAATAATTTCGTCAAAATAACACAGCAATTTTCTGACGAACTGGACTGGATTATACCTGCAAATATGGCGCAACCCCCGTCACCTAAAAGTAGTCGTATTGTTGATGCGAAAACCACAAAAATTTATAGAAAATAAGGCTGAATAACAAGTTATCGGAGACAAAAATGGCTGAAATATCGCTGGATAAAGTGAGAGCATATTTCCTGCAATTGCAGCAGGATATTTGTAAACAGCTCGAAGAGGAAGAAGTGGGGAAAACCTTTACAGAAGATTCTTGGCAGCGAGCTTCCGGTGGTGGCGGCCTGACCAAGGTGTTGGAAAATGGCACATACATTGAAAAAGGTGGGGTAAATTTTTCTGAAGTGATGGGTGACGCATTACCTGCCTCCGCTTCTGCACATCGTCCTGAATTAGCCGGTAGAAAATATCATGCCATGGGTGTCTCTCTGGTTATACATCCTGACAATCCTTTTGTACCGACCAGTCACATGAATGTCCGCTTTTTCTTAGCTG
This sequence comes from uncultured Enterobacterales bacterium, assembly GCA_964555895.1. Lineage (GTDB taxonomy): Bacteria > Pseudomonadota > Gammaproteobacteria > Enterobacterales > DRNA01. The sequence continues at coordinate 775 of CAZKUH010000039.1, read as the reverse complement.
AAAAACCCGGTGAAGAACCTGTTTGGTGGTTTGGTGGTGGCTTTGATTTAACCCCGTATTATGCTTTTACAGAAGACGTCCTTCACTGGCATAAAACGGCGAAACAAGCCGTTGAAACTTTTTCAACGACTTACTATCCACGTTTTAAACATTGTTGTGACGAATATTTTTATCTAAAACATCGACAGGAAGCACGAGGGGTTGGCGGCTTGTTTTTTGACGATTTTAACGAATTGGGTTTTACTGAGAGCTTCAAGTTTGTCCGCTCAGTTGGCGATCATTATATTAAGGCTTACCGTCCTATTCTAGCGAAAAGAAAGACGCTCCCATTCACAAAAAAAGAGAAAGATTTTCAATGTTTTCGGCGGGGCAGATATGTAGAATTTAATCTGGTTTTTGATCGTGGGACATTGTTCGGTCTACAATCCGGTGGCAGAACCGAATCCATTTTGATGTCACTACCACCCGTGGTGCATTGGCATTATCAATGGCAGCCTGAAATTGGCTCCGAAGAAGAAAAGCTCTACCGCGACTTTTTGCCAATAAAAGACTGGTTAAAATAATATATACCCGCGCATGAATCCCTGTCGTTCTGAGCTTGACTTCTAGTCATATAAAGGAGCAGTCTCCTTTATTGTCATGACCGTAGCGACGACGCAGTGGAAGGATCTTGCTCTTACTAGAACCACCGGCCTGAGCACTGAGGATGCAGTAAAGTTATTTTGGCCTTCAAGATCCTTCGATAAACTCAGGATGACACAAAATTTGACTCAGG
>CAZKUH010000038.1:0-11058 GCA_964555895.1 uncultured Enterobacterales bacterium | reverse complement strand
ATTTTTATATTATTACTCTTCATTTTCAGAAAAAATTACATAACGCTTATTATTACTTTTCAAAATGATATTGGTAGCTGATAGGGCACCGGTGATTTTTGCTTCTTTGTTAATAATTATTGTACCTTGAGCGTATAACAAGGCTTTTATTTTTGTTTTTTTTTGTACCGTAATGTTGCCGTAACTGTATAGAATTAAATTTTGATTTGCGGCGCCTTTTACGTTCAGTTTCACATCTTTATCGAATACCATTGTGTTACGTGAAATAATTCGCACAGTCCCGGCACCAATAATATTTAATTTTGTTTTTTGTCCTAGATGTAATGAATCTATCCAGTATGTCCCAGGTGTTAAATTAAGCACGGTTTTTTTTTGGGTGGTTAAACTTGAGATCCAGTAGGTGGTTTCACTAGCAGTGGTTTTAAGCCGGGCTTTAGTGCCAACCGCGATCCTGTTGTAATTCACAATACCGGCAGCCCCGATGGTGGCTCTTTTCTTTTTTCGGATAAACAGATTCAGACCGCCCGTTTGCGTTTCATAAGGACCGGGGTTCATCTGTATAGAAGATGTTCCTGTCGCCGTACAATTCACGTTACCACAGGTTGGATCACCGCCAGTGACGACAATTGTCGGCGTTGTTAAAATATTGCTAGGACTGTTTTTTAATGTCGCTTCGTGTGCGAAACTTAACACGCCACCGGCACTATGAATCTGTAAACCGTCAGTGAAACTACTACTGCACTGGGAATTAGCAGCGTAAACCGATGTGGTAAAAAACCATGGGCTAGCCAACAAGATGCTAATAAAAGCTATCACCGGGAGTGATCTGCTAGATTTCATAATAATCCATCCTCAAGGTCCTTCAACGGTCAATTGCAAATGACGAGAAATGAAATCTGCTGAAGTGCCATAGTTGCCTAAGGTAGCCAAAGCGTCCAGTTCAAATATGCTGATAACCTTGCCTTCCTCGGTATAGTTATTCTGGTTACAGCGTAAGGTCACCGTGAAGCCATTTAAATCTGCCTCATTAAGGTTCAAAATAGTAGGAGAAGTAGGACAAACGCCACCATTAAGCTGATAAACACCCCATTCCAACCCTGAAGAAGCGGCTTGAAAAGCTCGCGCTTCCTGTAACCTTAAGGAACTGCTCCATTGATTCTCCGCCCCTGTTCTTAATAAAAATGTTAGCAAGAGCGCGACAACCAGCATTAAAAAAATTGCCGCCACCAGAATAAAGCCTGCTTGCGTTTTAAGCATCATTGAAGTGACAACAACTTTTTGTTCATTCATGGCGCGTTCTCCACATGAACCTGCTCGATTAAATGAATCGATTCCCCGTTTGTTGTTACGGTTAATTCCAGCGTTAATAATGCAGAACGTTGTGAGGTCCCAGCACTGTAGCGAAACTGGCAACTACTCACACTATCGGTTATTAAAGAAGGTACAGCTGCATTTAAGGGTGCAACAAGCGGGTTGGTCGGTTGGGCAACAGCCGGGAGATAGCGCTCATAGCGACTAAGCTTACCTGCCGCACAAACAAAAGAAACCGGCCCCGAACTTGCAAAAATTCGTCTGGCTGGGGAGCCGTTGCCTGCCGGATCGAAACGGAAAGCAGGATTTAAACTGATCCTATCCTGAACACCATTGCTGGTGACTGTAATAGTGGTGGTTGAGGGGGTCACCATACGATTAATGCTATTGGCTGTAGCGGCATACAAAAGTACCGTAGAAGTTGGGTTTACAATGAGTCGTTGGCCGGTGAGGGATGGTATTTTCCCCATTATACTAAACCCTGCATCAGCTTGCCTTGCTGTCAAAGTATCAATATTGGCAACATTATCTGAAACAACATATCGCCCGGCAAATGTTACCGGCATTAATTCCAAAGCGTTGCCAGAAACTCGCACACTATTGGGTACCGATTGTCTGATTTCACGGCTCATGGTCGCTAAAGCCATTTGCGCACGATCCACTAACGAAGCGCGGATTTGCATATCCTGAAAAATGCTGAAGGGGCGAGATAACAGGGGGACTATGACCACCGTGAGTATGCCGGTAATGGTAATAACGATAACCAATTCAATGATGGTGAAACCGCTGTTTGATTTCATCACTGATCCCTCAGACTCAAGCAGCTTAAACCGATCATCTAAGGTAGCTCACGAGTTCGGTACGTGGAAAGAGTTAAGGTTTCATTGGCTGGACTGATTACGCGCACAGAAATACTTTGTGCATCGGTAGGCACAATGCCACCCAATTGACTGCTTTGGGCAATAGTGACGCTGATCTGGTAGGCTTCCAAACCCAAAATAGCATTACCAAATTGATCGCGAGCCCCATTGTCAGTCAGACCTTGATAATGACAGGTATAGGTGAAGCGGGAACGACCGCCTGGTGCGGGCACCACCGGACAGCTTGTAATATTGGCATATTTTTGTAACCGGATCTCTTCCAGATAGGATTCTGCTATGGCCACAGCCTGTGATCTGGGCAAGGGATCGCCACTACTCCCCGACATGGACGTTAACGCCACAAATAAACCACTGACCACAATTACAATGACCACAATGCCAATAACCAGCTCAATAAGTGTGAAGCCTTGATCTTTGGCTAATGGAAACCCGTTGATGTTGCGCTGGTTATAATTTACTGACATAACCACTCCCACCATCCAGCTTGAATGTTGTTATTACTCCCGAACCCGTTAAAGTCAAAATAATGTTCGAGAGATTCGCACTACTATCTACAACTTTTCCGTTGGGTTGAAAAAAAAATGTACTCAAAGTGGCATTTTGATTTAGGCTGGAAGGTTTTTCCGTACTGACATAAGCTAAATCGGGATCAGAGGGCCGCACTAAAACCTGTGTATAGCTGGCAACAGCGGCGGTAAAACAATTGACATCCTGGGTGAGATCAAAACCATTGGTCAACAATCTGACACGTACTGGACAATTGCTGGCTTCGGCACTTCGTCTGGCATACCTTAAAGCAGCGAGCAAATCCTCGGTATAAAACCGTTCCTGATAAGTGTCGAGCGAAAAAAAACGGGGGCCAACAGCTACGGCCAGCACCCCGATAATAATAATGGTCATTATCAGTTCAACTAAAGTAAAACCTTGTGTTTTTGCAACACGCTTCATTGGTTAACTGACTATGAAAAATGTATTAACAGCCAGTTGTTACTGCGCTTGCCGAAGCTGCTGTTGTCCCAGTTGCGGCAGTGTAGGTGATCACGCAGTTTGTTCGTGACGGGTTTAAATTCACGGTTACAGTTGCACCCGCAGTCGCAGCACCCGCTGCCACAATAAAATCGGTCAATTGTGACGCAGCACCGATACCAGCATTATTAGCGGTAGGATAGCCATCGATGATAGTAACCGCTGTGCCTTCTAAAGTGACAGTTTGAGCGCCTGTAGTTAAGTTGGCAACCAAAGCCTTGGCGTGCACTATGGCAGCAGCAGATTTGATCGAGCCTAAGGTTCCTGTAATTGAAGCCTTTCTTGCATCACCCGATAAATTGGCGAATTTAGGGAAGGCTACAGCAGCCAAAATACCAAGGATAACAATAACCATAACCAGTTCAATTAAGGTAAAACCACTTTGTTGCTTTTTCATTTTTGTTCCTCTACGATAAGATAAAAAGTAATCATTAATTTAATACAGTGATGACAGAACCGTCTGCCAAATTATAGGTAATGGTACTGTTGCGACCATCACGGGTATATCGATAAACACAAGTCGTGCCAGGGCTTGAGGTACTATAATCAGTCGTATTGGCCGTTGAAACTGTAGGTGCCCCTTCTTTTAAAACGGCATTCCAGATATCTATACAGTCCTGATTGCTGGGGTTACTACCGTTGCCGCCGTCGATTCCTGCAGGCCAACCTGCTTGATTGGTTCCACCATTGGCATTGGTCATATCCAGTGTGCCTAGGCCAAACCCGACAAGATTGTCATTATTGCCATTGGTTGGATTGGCGATGCCACCGTTAACCACCCACATCGCATGTGTCAACATGACTCCGGATGCCAGCGCGCCGCCGGAACCTCTGATGGTAGCATTATGGGCATTTTGTTGTGCCTGCATATAACGCGGAATGGCGATTACGGCAAGAATACTTAATATGGAAATCACTACCACCAGTTCAATAAGTGTGAAACCCCTATTGCTAACTTTCATTTCAAACCTCAATTATATTCATCAAAAACCGGGCAAGCGTTGAACTCAGCCTACCCATGCTAATAAATTACTTTAAGCGTAGTAACTAAACCCTAGTAATTCCAATTATATTTGAATAAAGATTTTATTCTTACCGAAACCACGCGTTTTCTTTTGCTGGTACCTACAAGATTATTCTCTTCTATCACTTTTGGTATCACTTGCCACATCATTCGATCTTTCACAGGATCGTTGCTTGAAACTAGATCCTTGTTTTTCAGGCGATATAAAATAATGCCGCGCTGTTTATCAAATATCCACTTTCCACCGGTCAGTTCATCCCATGTGACAAACCAGCTTTCACCCATATAATCACGAATATGTTTATCGTTATTAGATTCTCTCATCAATAAAAAAGGGTTGATACCGCGCCAGGCAATGGCAGAATTTTGTTGATCGATCATCATTAAGCTGGCAAAGTCCAGATCAACGGCGGTTTGTAATTGACGAATACGTGTTTCTATGAACATTCTTTCGGCAACCTCTGCAATACCCGAGACACGATAAACAAAAAAACCGATTAAAGTGGCAAATAATAGCAAGGCCAATACTCTTTCTATGCGAATGGCTTGTTGTCTAATATCCATAAAAATGAGTCTACATTATTTATTTGGAAAATAAGCCGTACATATCCCACATCGGCAAAAATACGCCTAACGCGAGAACTAAAACCATTATTCCCATAAAAACCAATAAAATAGGTTGTATTGCATCACTGAGAAGACCCAGATCATAATCAACTTCCTGTTCATAAAAATCGCCAACTTCATTCAATAAATCATCCAGAGATCCGGTTTGTTCTCCCACCGAAATCATTTGTAAAACCAGCGGTGAAAATAATCCAGCAGCTGTGGCTGTTCGGGTAAAACTATCACCCCTTTCAATGCCGGAACGCATAGCCATAACAGCTTTTTCCACATGCTTGTTAGATACGGCTTTGGCTACAACTGAAAGTGATTGTAAAATAGGCACCCCGGCTGAGTACGTCATGGCGAATGTACGGGCGAAGCGCCCTAAAGTGATTTTTTCAAAAATTGGTCCAAAAACAGGGAGTTTTAATAATAAGGCATCCCATTTTAGATGTCCTTCAGGGCTATTTTTGTACTGATAAAAGGCATAACCCCCACCAATTAATAACAGCAATAGCAACCACCAATAATTGACAAAAAAATTGGAGGTTGCTATCAATATTTTTGTGGGCAAAGGTAATTCTGAACCAAATTTGCTGAATAGTTTGGCAAATTGCGGGATGACAAATATATTCAAAATCACCAAGGCGATTGAAATTGCCACAACCACCATTTTAGGATAGCGGGTCGCCTGTTTAATTCGTTGTCTTGTTGTTCTTTCCAATTCCAGATAACTGGATAGTTGACTAAAGGCGGCATCAAGCCGCCCGGTATTTTCCCCTACATGCACCATCGCGACAAATAATGAACTATAGACTTCAGGTTGTTGCCTTAATGCACCCGCTAAAGGCGTACCTGCTTCCATAGCCTGTTCCAGTTTTAGCAGGGATTGTGCTAGCGCGGGATTTCTGCTAGACAACGCCAGACCATTAATCGCTTGAACCGTGGGCACGCCTGCCTTTAATAAGGAGTTAACCTGGCGACATAACATGACCAGTTCATCCAGGGTGATTTTTTGTGTGTTAAACACATTGAAATTTTGTTTTTCAGTCAAGATGACTTTTTTTATCTCAATGGGTATGATTCGTTGGCCCGATAAAACCGTCGCCGCCGCGCCTTCATTAACGGCATCCAGTTCTCCTCGAATTTCATGGCCTGATTCATCTCGACCTTTATATTGAAATATTGGCAAATTTGTTACTCCTCAACAGACTCGATAACTCGATAAACTTCATCAAGGGTTGTGGTCCCGGCCGTCGCACAGTCCATGGCTGAATCCAGTAAGGGTTTAAAGCCAGCGCTTCGGCGGGCATTGACGGCAAATTCTGCTGGATCACCCCGACGCAGGGCATCAGCTGTCGCTTCGTCAATTTCCAGCAGCTCGTATATACCAATTCGTCCACGGTAACCCGTTTGATTACAATGATGACAACCTTCACCATGATAAAATTCATGTTGAGCTTTTTCTGGCAAAGCTTGTGAGGCAAGCCAAGACTTGTCGCTATCTTCTAAAGTATAGATTTTTTTACAATGAACGCATATTTTTCGTACCAGACGTTGAGCCAGAACGCCGCGCAAAGAAGAGGCGACCAGGTAGGGTTCGGCACCCATATCCATTAATCGTAGCGCGGTTGTGACAGCATCATTGGTATGCAATGTGGAGAGTACTAGGTGGCCTGTCATTGCTGCACGTAAGCCAATCTCGGTGGTTTCCTGATCACGCATTTCACCAACAAGAATAATATCCGGATCTTGCCGTAGGGAAGCCCTGAGGATGGTAGCGAAGGTTAAGCCAACTTTGGGATTAACCTGTACTTGATTCACCCGGTGTATTCGATATTCAACCGGGTCTTCCACAGTAATGATTTTTTTACTCGCAGAATTAAGCTCCATGAGTCCGGCATAAAGCGTGGTTGATTTACCACTCCCGGTAGGCCCGGTAACCAATACCAAGCCATGTGGCATGTGAATAAGTTTTTCAAAACGTTGTTGGATGTCCGCTGGCATTCCAAGATCAGGCATGTTGTATATGCCGCGAGATTGATCCAGCAACCGCATGACTACGGTTTCACCGTAAGCAACCGGCATGGTAGAAATTCTTACATCGACATTATGATCATTAATTCGGATATTAAAACGGCCATCTTGTGGCAATCGTTTCTCGGAAATGTCCAGACCCGACATGATTTTTAAACGTAATACCAAGGCGGGAGCGATCCGAGGTTCATCCAAAACCTGTTCTTGTAAAACGCCATCAACTCTTTGGCGGATGCGTAATTTGCGTTCTTCCGGTTCGATATGGATATCAGAAGCTTCGGCTTGAACGGCATCCTCGAACAAGGTTTTCAATAACCGGACAACAGGCGCACTCTCAAGACCTTCACCGGTTTCGAGATGAGCAATGTCGATATCTGAAGCCGCCAGGGCATCGTCGAGTTCTTCGGCAATTGATCCTATTTCATCAGTTTTCCGATACAAACGATCAATTGCATTAATCCATTCAGATTCTCGAATAACAGCAACATGAATGGTTTTACCTAAGAGATTTTGTAATTCGTCTACCGCGTAAATATCTGTAGGATCGGTTAAACCGACGAGAAAATTATCCGTTGATTCTTTTAATACTAAAGCTCTGTGTCTTCTTGACTGAATTTCTGAAAGTTTTCTGACAACATCTATTTCCAGAGCATAATTGGACAAATCGATAAAAGGTAATTTTAATTGCTCCGCTAATAAGCCGAGCAATTTTCTTTCTGAGACGACGCCCATGCGAATAAGTGTCGCGCCCAATCTTCGGCCACTATTTTTTTGTTCCAATAAAGCCTGATCGAGTTGTGCTGACGTAATAAGTTGGTGTTGCACTAACAAGTCACCTAAACGTATTCTTATTACTGACATGCTAAAGCTCCAACTTTTTCAATTGTTGTTGTATGAATAATTTGGCGCGGTTCGTTAGGCCCTCACCCATAATAGCCTGCAAATATGAGCGTTTAGCGCTAATTGTTTTTCGCTGTTTTTGCTGCGCTATAGCCAACCCTAATAACCATGGGCCGTGATCGGGTTGGTTTAAGACTAATTTTATATAAATGTTCTCAGCTTCAGCATACATCCCTAACTGATTATTGATACCCGCAAGCATGCCGTAATAATTAATATGTGATTTGAGTTTGGGGCTCATTTTTAACAACCACTCTCTGGCCAGTTGTTTTTTTCCTGAAACCAGTAAAAGTCTTGCTTTCCACTCAATATAGCGGGCATTTTTCGGAAATAATTTCAAGGCTTTATTAACAGATTGTTCTACTGCGAACATTTTTCGCTTTGATATCTGATAGGCGATTAATTGAAGCCTGGCGCCATGTAATTGCGGATCCAGGGCAATCGCCTGTTGTAAATTTTTTTCTGCTTCATAGGGGTTTTCTTCTGCCAACCGCCAAAAATAGCGAGCCTGTTTTTTGGGATCGGTTTTATTGATATTAATAGAAAATGTGGATGTTTTTTTGAATGGCTTGTTGGGTGTATTATTTTTCTTGCTGGAAACCTTGATGTCGATAACTGCAACCTGCGTTTTTTTCTTGAGCTGTTGAAGTTCAACTTTTTCTCTGTGACTGGGAGTCACAACAGTTTTTATATCTGCCTTAACTGTTGCGCCGGTATTTGTTTGCGTCAACAATATCGCTTGTGTCGGCTTATTTTTGTTGCTGTTAGTCACTAATACATTCTTTTTATTGTTGACAGAAATACTGCCATTTAGACTTTTAATATTATTCGATTTTGGCTGCGCTGCCTTACTGGTTAAATTTTGTAAATTATCAGTTTTCGTTCTCTTCGCAATGGGTTGCTGTTGTTTTCCATTTATATCATCCACCCAATAAATTTTCGTCACTAAAACAGCAACGATAATCAATAATAAATAAATGACTGATTTAACCAGAACTTGATGACTGCGGAATTTTTTTATCTGGGAGTGCTGCGTATTTAATGATGGATTATTTTGTTCTAAATCACGCAGCATTTTATTGATTACACTCATCAGTTACATCCCGGCAGTCGGTAATAAAATACTGAAACCCAATAACCAGACGATAGAGAGAGAGAAAAGGCGCGGCCATAAACCAGCACTGACGTCTTCAGTATCCTTAGCAGATATTCGCACATGCCGAGATATTATTTCAAAACGTTGTTCTCCATATGCAAGCATCAGAGATTTATGTGTCAAAATATTGATGAGCCGAGGAATACCACGGCTATATTTAAATATTTTTTTGGTGGCGGAATTAGAAAATATAATGGGTTGTAACGACCAGCGTAAGTCGTTTTTAATTCTTGCTGCATTAATTCTATGAAGAATATATTCCCGGGTTTGTTGTAAATCCAATGATGGTAAATGACAAGAAAAAGTTATTCTCTGCCTTAATTGTCTTAAATGTATTTGAGATAATCGTAGATCTAGCTCCGGTTGGCCAAAGAGTACCACTTGCAAGAGCTTTCTTTTTTCCGTTTCAAGATTAGTGAATAATCTTAGTGCTTCCAAAGATTCATCGGGTAATGCCTGCGCTTCATCAATGATGAGCACCACAGGTTTGCCTTTTTTGTGTAAATTTATCAAGCGTTTGCTTATACGATCTGTGAGACGATATTGATCGAGTGTTCTGGCTACACGCAGGCCCAATTCTGATGCCAGAGAAAAACGCAACTCTGCTGGAGACAGGTAAGGATTGGGTAAATAGGCACAGGCGTAATCTCCCTCTAGTTTGTTCAATAACTGGCGACATAACAAGGTTTTTCCTGTGCCAACCTCACCAGTAACTTTCATAAAGCCCTCGCCGCTTGCCAAAGCAACTTCCAGTACATTTAATGCTTCAACATGCCCTGATAATTTGCAAAAGAAACTGGTATCAGGTGTTAAACCAAAAGGGAGTTCTGTGAAGCCAAAATGATACAAATACATGATGCTTTAATTTTCCAAAGTTTGAATACGTTTTCGCGCCTTTCTGATTTCGTCTTTCCAGGTTCCTTGTTCTACTACCTGTGCGCGGAGCAAAATAATTAATTCACTTTTAACTTTTATTCTTTTTGTTTGTTTAAATAGCGAACCTAAAATTGGAATGCGACTAATGCCAGGAGTGGCATTGACATTTTCAATAATAGACTCTTTCATTAAGCCGCCGATAACGACAACCTGTCCAGACAATGCTTTTACAATAGAATCAGATTCGCGAATGGTGCTTAATGCCAATGGTAAGGTGAATTCGCTTTTGCCCAATTTTATGACTTTAGTTTGATCTTTGACTTCGCTTACTGTGGGATGCACATGTAGAATAATATGACCATCTGCACTAATTTGCGGGGTGACATCTAAAGCAATTCCAGAGAAAAATGGTGTTAATGTAACATTTGGTGTAATTGATGATACTGCTGTACCGGCCACCGTAGTGGTTGAAACATCGGTAACAAAAAACTCATCCGTACCAATTTTTATAACGGCTTTTTGATTGTTTATAGTCGATACCCTGGGGCTTGATAATACTTTAACATTGCCTTGGGAATTGAGTAGTTCGATCACAGCATTGAAGTCATTTTTTTGATAAAGCATTGAAAAAACACCCTGTAAGGGATCATTTAAATTTGCTGCAGAAATGGCTTGGCCTTGTTGAGAAAAATTTAAAACATTATTCGTATTTATGCTGCCAAAAGAATTCCAGTCGATCCCTGCCTGGTGACCTTTGTTTAATTTGACTTCCAATATCTTTGCCTCCAATACCACTTGTCTTGAAAGGCTGTCTTCTGAAATGCTTAAATATTTTCTAATAGTCCTTAATGTTTTGGGTTTTGCCCTCGCAATAACAACGCCTGCCTGCGGGCTGACTTTTACCTTGGCCTTGGGGTTGTCTGCAATAATAATTTTGAGCGTTTCCTCGATTTCCCGCCAGACATCTGCATCTGTTTTAGTCTCAATATTAGTGCCACTGGTAATTTGTGCCGTTGCTCTTCCATTTCCGCCAGATGCTTGATTGTTCTGGTTTTGTCCGCGAATTTTCCCGCCGCCCTTGGTGCTATTCTGATTGTTCACCTGTCCGGCATTTACACGAGTATTGGAACGTCCAATTCTTTTAATATTGATATAATCCAGAGGGTAGATTTCTGTTTTTAGCGCAATTGGAAGTACCGTATAGATCCCATCTTTAAATATATATTCATAACCATAGACAT
>CAZKUH010000037.1:0-11191 GCA_964555895.1 uncultured Enterobacterales bacterium | reverse complement strand
CCACCTTCACGGATAGCAAAACGCAAGCCTTCTTCCATGGCTATCGGCGCTATCAATGTCACTTTCATCTGTACGTTATCTCCAGGCATCACCATCTCTGTTCCTTCCGGTAATTCACAAGCACCTGTGATGTCTGTGGTTCTGAAATAGAACTGTGGACGATAGCCTTTGAAAAATGGCGTATGTCGTCCACCTTCGTCTTTTGATAAAACATAAACTTCGGCTTCAAATCGTGTATGCGGATTTATTGTTCCCGGATGGGCTAATACCTGTCCTCGTTCAACGTCTTCTCGCTTAACGCCTCGTAATAAAATACCCGTGTTATCTCCTGCCCGTCCTTCGTCCAGTAATTTCCTGAACATTTCAACACCCGTAACCGTGGTCTTGGTGGTCTCTTTGATGCCGACAATTTCGACTTCTTCACTCACCTTGACGATACCGCGTTCGATACGCCCGGTAACCACTGTGCCTCGCCCTGAAATAGAGAAGACATCTTCGATTGGCATGAGAAAATCCCCATCTATCGCCCGCACTGGCTCTGGGAAGTAGGTGTCCATGGCGTCAACCAATTTCAATATCGCTTCTTCGCCCATGACTCCTTCGTCACCTTCCAGTGCTTTTAACGCTGAACCCTGAATAACCGGTAAGTCGTCTCCTGGAAATTCGTATTCGCCCAGCAGCTCTCTGATTTCCATTTCAACCAGTTCAAGCAGCTCTTCGTCGTCTACCATGTCCACTTTGTTCATGAACACCACAATGTGCGGGACACCGACCTGACGAGCCAGCAAAATGTGCTCGCGCGTTTGTGGCATGGGGCCATCTGCGGCGGATACCACCAGTATCGCGCCATCCATCTGTGCCGCGCCGGTGATCATGTTTTTCACATAATCCGCGTGACCTGGACAATCTACGTGCGCATAATGGCGATTTCCTGATTCATATTCTACGTGCGAGGTCGCAATCGTGATACCACGCTCTCGCTCTTCTGGCGCGTTATCAATCGCCGCAAAGTCTTTGGATTCTCCACCAAATTTCTTCGCTAATACAGTACATAACGCTGCTGTCAGGGTTGTTTTACCATGATCTACGTGGCCAATTGTGCCCACATTGATATGAGGTTTGTTTCTTTCAAACTTTTCTTTGGACATTTCAATTTCCTCTTTCTTTCTCGTTTTCTAAATTGATAAATGATTAATGTTATTCGCCTTTACGCTGCTTAATAACAGCTTCCGCAATATTATTTGGCGCAATACCATACTCACTAAATTCCATGGTATAGGTGGCTCGACCCTGGCTCATCGAGCGCACATCGGTAGCATAACCAAACATCTCGGCCAAAGGTACTTCTGCACGAATAATTTTACCCGCTGTAGAATCTTCCATACCTTGTACCATACCACGACGTCGATTTAAATCTCCCATGACATCACCCATGTAATCTTCAGGTGTGACTACTTCAACTTTCATCATCGGCTCAAGAAGCACTGCATCTGCCTGCAACACACCTTTTTTAACACCCATGGATGCTGCGACTTTAAAGGCCATTTCATTTGAATCCACATCGTGGAATGAGCCATCATACAAGGTCGCTTTCATATCAATCAATGGGTATCCAGCCAGAACCCCATTTTTCATTTGTTCTTCAATGCCTTTGTTGATGGCACTAAAATATTCTTTGGGCACCGCGCCGCCTACAATTTTCTCTTCAAATTCGTAGCCAGCACCACGTTCTAATGGTTCCAGTTTCAACCACACGTGACCATATTGACCTCGTCCTCCGGATTGACGGACAAATTTTCCTTCCACTTCAACGGTTTTGCGAATAGCTTCACGATAGGCAACTTGTGGTTTACCGACATTCGCTTCAACACTAAACTCACGACGCAGTCGATCAACAATAATGTCGAGGTGAAGTTCACCCATACCGGAAATAATGGTCTGACCGGTTTCTTCATCAGTCTGTACACGGAACGATGGATCTTCCTGTGCCAGTTTACCGAGAGCAATACCCATTTTTTCCTGATCGGGTTTGGTTTTTGGTTCTACCGCAACCGAGATAACCGGATCGGGGAATTCCATTCTTTCCAGCACAATCGGATTGTTAATATCACAGAATGTATCGCCTGTTGTAATATCTTTAAGACCAACGGTCGCTGCAATATCACCGGCAAAGACTTCCTTGATTTCTTCGCGGCTATTCGCATGCATTTGCACCATACGCCCGACACGCTCTTTCTTGCCTTTGGTAGAATTAAGGAAGCTATCGCCAGAACGAAAAACGCCGGAATAAACACGGAAGAAGGTTAAGGTACCTACAAAAGGATCTGTCGCAATTTTAAACCCTAAGGCCGCAAAAGGTTCATCATCTGATGATTTACGTACGCCTTCGGTACCATCGGCCAGTTCACCAATAATAGGTTTGACTTCTGTCGGCGCGGGCATATATTCAATCACCCCGTCCAGCATCGCCTGTACACCTTTATTTTTAAAAGCAGAGCCACAAAATGCGGGTACAATTTCGCCAGCAAGGGTACGGATACGAATCCCTTTTTTAATCTCATCGTTAGTTAATTCTGCTTCTTCGAGGTATTTCCCCATCAGCTGGTCATCTGCTTCTGCCGCTGCTTCAACCATATTTTCACGCCATTCCTCAGCTAACCCCTGAATTTCTGCAGGAATATCAGCCAATTCATAAGTCATACCTTTGTCATCTTCATTCCAGTAGATGGCTTTCATTTTGACGAGATCGATAATACCTTTAAATTCTTCTTCTGCCCCAATAGCCAATTGCATAGGGATGGGATTAGCACCCAGCCGATCTTTAATTTGTGCGACAACGCGTAAAAAATCGGCACCAGCACGATCCATTTTATTCACGAACACAATGCGTGGCACTTCATATCTATTAGCCTGCCGCCATACGGTTTCAGACTGTGGCTCAACACCTGAAGAGGCACAAAACACCACCACTGCACCATCAAGAACCCGTAAAGAACGTTCCACTTCAATAGTAAAATCGACGTGGCCTGGTGTATCAATAATATTGATTCGATGTTTTTTGAATTGCTGATCCATACCCGACCAGAAAGTTGTGGTTGCGGCAGACGTAATAGTAATACCGCGCTCTTGTTCCTGTTCCATCCAGTCCATCGTCGCTGCGCCATCATGCACTTCGCCAATTTTGTGAGACAAGCCTGTATAAAACAGAATTCTTTCTGTTGTCGTTGTTTTACCCGCGTCTACGTGGGCAACAATACCGATATTTCGGTAAAGGTTAATGGGGGTTGTACGTGCCACGATTTATTCCTCAATAATATTGTTGCGTTACCAGCGATAATGGGAGAAGGCTTTGTTAGCTTCTGCCATGCGATGCACATCTTCTTTCTTTTTCACCGCCGAACCACGGCTTTCCAGGGCATCCAGTAATTCACCAGCAAGGCGTTGGCGCATTGACTTTTCATTGCGCTTTCTGGCACCTTCTGTCAACCAGCGCATGGCAAGCGCTGTCTGTCTAGCAGGTCTGACTTCTACCGGCACCTGATAAGTAGACCCACCAACACGGCGAGATTTAACTTCTACCATGGGTCTTATTTTCTCTAATGCCAACTCAAAAACTTCTAGCGCTTGTTGTTCTTTGTGTTTATCACTGACGATATCCAAAGCACCATATACAATTTTTTCAGCCGTAGACTTTTTTCCATCAACCATGACCACATTAATGAATTTGGCCAGTAATTGACTCTTAAATTTTGGATCAGGCAAAACTTCGCGTTTTGCGACAACTCTTCTTCTAGGCATTTTTCAATTTCCTATGTGAACCTTCAGGTTTTCCCGAGATTTAACTCAGCCTTACTCACAGGTGTGGGTGAGGCGGGATTATTTTGGTCGCTTGGTTCCGTATTTGGAGCGACTTTGTTTACGATCAGCAACACCGGATGTATCCAGAGCGCCACGAATCGTATGGTAACGAACACCAGGCAAATCTTTTACACGTCCACCACGGATTAAGATCACCGAGTGTTCCTGTAAGTTATGCCCTTCACCACCAATATAGGAAGTGACTTCGTAACCACTGGTTAAACGAACCCGAGCAACTTTTCGCAGTGCTGAATTCGGTTTTTTGGGTGTTGTTGTATAAACACGAGTACAAACACCTCGACGTTGAGGACATGCCTCAAGTGCAGGAACTTTACTTTTGACAACTTCCTTTTTTCGTCCTTTTCGGACTAGCTGGTTAATAGTAGCCATTGGCTAACTTTACCTCATTTTTCAAGTTAAAATATATCCGCGTCCTTTGTTCATAAAACAAGCCGATAAAGCCTAGTTACAAATCAAGGGTGCGGCATTGTAAATATGAAAAAAGCCGGTGTCAAGGTTGAATTAAAAACCGTGACACCCGCTCAATACTGGAAAGAGATTTATTCCGAAGAACTTAACTCTTCCCGTAGTGCTTTTTCGGCATCCTGTGCACTTAAAGTTGCCGATTCTTCTTCCACAATTTTTGCTTCCAGCCGCTCTTTATGATAAGCGAGACCGGTACCTGCGGGTATTAATCTTCCGACAATAACGTTTTCTTTCAAGCCGCGTAAGGTGTCTCTTCGACCACTCACTGCCGCTTCGGTCAACACGCGAGTCGTTTCCTGGAAGGACGCAGCAGAAATAAAGGATTCTGTCGATAAAGATGCTTTGGTGATACCCATGAGAATACGTTCGATCTGAATGTTTTCTTTTCCAGCCTTTGTTAAGCCGTCATTCTCGTTAAGGATACGAATAAACTCAACCTGATCGCCCTTCAGGAATCGAGAATCACCCGGATGGGTAATGACGCATTTTTTCAGCATCTGACGCACGATAACTTCGATATGTTTATCATTAATTTTTACACCCTGTAAGCGATACACTTCCTGTACTTCATTAATAATATAATTAGCCAGTGCTGTAACACCTTTGAGGCGTAAAATATCATGAGGATTATCCGAACCCTCACAAACGACTTCGCCTTTTGCAATAGATTCACCTTCAAAAACATTGATGGTACGCCATTTAGGAATAAGTACTTCGTAATGGTCGCCTTCTTCTGGCGTAATGACTAAGCGATGTTTTCCTTTAGTTTCTTTACCAAAACTAACCACACCGGAAATTTCTGCCAATATCGCTGAATCTTTCGGTTTCCTCGCTTCAAATAAATCCGCTACCCTGGGTAGTCCCCCGGTAATATCACGAGTTTTTGAGGTTTCCTGTGGAATACGCGCAAGCGCATCACCCACATTCACTTTGGCTCCATCTTCCAAATCGGTCAGCGCATTCACTGGCAAGTGATACTGAGCGAGCATGTCTGTCCCGGCAATTTTTAAAGGCTTACCTTTTTTATCAACTAGGCTCATTGTGGCGCGCAAATCCGTCGCCTTACCTGAACGTTGACCGCCATCGGTAATTACCATCGAAGACAAGCCGGTTAATTCATCGGTTTGTCTAGCCATGTTGATACCTTCAATAACATCCACTAATTGCACAATTCCGGCAACTTCAGTGATAATAGGATGTGTGTGCGGATCCCAGTTAGCAACAATATCACCGATATTCACTTTACCTTCGTCAGCGACCGTCAAAACAGCCCCATAAGGGATTTTGTAGAGTTCTTTTTCACGACCATGCTCATCAATAACAGATAATTCGCCCGAACGTGAAACGGCGGCCCATTTACCTAGTTTTTTCCTACCTTCGGTTTTCTCTACCAATTTGATATTGGAGAGTTTTACTGTGCCAGTTGTTTTAATCTGGATGCTACTATCCGCACTTTGTCGCGATGCCGCTCCACCGATATGGAAGGTCCGCATGGTTAACTGCGTCCCAGGTTCACCGATTGACTGAGCGGCAATGACGCCCACAGCTTCACCATCATTAACCAGATGACCTCTGGCCAAATCTCTTCCATAACAACTCGAACAAACACCTTTGCGAGTCGCACAGGTAATGACCGAACGTACGACTAATTGATCCACACTGTTTTCATCCAGAATATCAACCCACTTTTCATCCAGTAAAGTTCCGGCAGGCGCTAACACGTCGTCAGTACCAGGGATATAAACAGCTTGCGCAACAACACGCCCCAGCACACGTTCTCGAAGCGGTTCAACAACATCCCCTCCTTCAATAAGTGGTTTCATGCTCAGGCCATTTTCTGTACCACAATCAACTGCTGTAATCACCAAATCCTGTCCTACATCAACCAAACGTCGAGTCAAATAACCAGAATTTGCTGTTTTCAATGCCGTATCTGCCAAGCCTTTACGGGCACCGTGAGTCGAAATAAAATATTGTAAAACACTCAAACCTTCACGGAAGTTTGCAGTAATTGGGGTCTCAATAATAGAACCATCCGGTTTGGCCATCAGGCCACGCATACCGGCAAGTTGTCTGATCTGGGCAGCTGAACCCCGCGCACCGGAATCGGCCATCATGTAAATTGAGTTAAAGGAAGGTTGTTCTACTTCGTTACCTTCACCGTCGGTGACCATTTCATTCGACAGGTTATCCATCATGGCCTTGGCAACCAATTCATTGGTTCTAGACCAGATATCAATCACTTTATTGTATCGTTCGCCCTGCGTCACCAGTCCCGAGTTAAACTGTTCTTCGATTTCCTGTACTTCAACTTCAGCTTGAGCCACAATTTCCGGTTTGCTCAACGGGATCTCCATATCCATTAAACCCACTGAAGTGCCTGAACGCATGGCATAATGAAAGCCGGTATACATCAGTTGATCAGCAAATACTGCGGTGGCTTTTAAACCCAGACGTCGATAGCAGCTATCGATAACACCTGAAACCGTTTTCTTGGTCATAATTTTATTGATGGTAGAAAAAGGTAAACCTTTTGGTAGAATATCATGCAATAAAGCACGCCCTACTGTGGTTTCTACCACAAAAGACCGTGATTCATCCGTACCATCTTCCTGACGCACAGATTCGGTTAAGCGTACTTTTACTTTAGCATGGAGTTCAGCATCACCATTTCTATAGGCACGCATGGCTTCTTCAGGGTTCGAAAACACCATACCTTCGCCCTTTCCGTTGATAGTTTCCCGAGTCATATAATAAAGACCTAAAACCACGTCTTGGGTGGGAACAATAATAGGCTCGCCACTTGCAGGGGCAAGAATGTTATTGGTCGACATCATTAAAGCACGTGCTTCTAACTGTGCTTCCAGTGTTAACGGTACGTGTACCGCCATCTGATCACCATCAAAATCCGCATTGAATGCAGTACAAACCAGTGGGTGTAGCTGGATCGCTTTACCTTCAATAAGCACTGGTTCAAAAGCCTGGATACCCAATCTGTGCAATGTCGGCGCTCGGTTCAGCATGATGGGGTGTTCGCGGATAACATCATCGAGAATATCCCAAACGATAGCTTCTTCCCGCTCCACCATTTTCTTGGCTGCTTTAATAGTTGTCGCCAGCCCCTTTAATTCCAGCTTGCCAAAAATAAAAGGTTTGAATAATTCCAACGCCATTTTCTTCGGCAAACCACATTGATGCAATCTTAATGTGGGTCCCACTACAATGACCGAACGACCAGAATAATCGACACGTTTGCCCAATAAATTTTGTCGGAATCGACCCTGTTTGCCTTTAATCATATCGGCAAGGGATTTTAATGGGCGTCGGTTAGAGCCCGTAATGGCACGACCACGACGACCATTATCCAATAAAGCATCTACAGCTTCCTGCAACATTCTTTTTTCGTTACGAACGATGATATCAGGTGCATTCAAATCCAATAAACGTTTCAAACGGTTATTCCGATTAATCACACGACGATACAGATCGTTCAGATCAGAAGTCGCAAAACGTCCACCTTCGAGCGGCACTAAAGGCCTTAAATCTGGTGGCAAAACTGGCAGTACTTCCAGAATCATCCATTCTGGTTTATTACCAGAGCCTATAAACGCTTCCAATAATTTCAAGCGCTTGGTAATTTTCTTTAACTTAGTTTCAGAATTTGTCTCAGGTATTTCCTCTCTTAGACGCGTGGCTTCTTCTTTCAAATCCACATCAATGAGTAAAGAACGAATAGCTTCTGCACCCATTTTCGCGGTGAAGTCATCACCATACTCTTCCAGCGAATCAAGGTAAGCTTCTTCCGTCAACATTTGACCTTTTTCGAGTGCTGTCATGCCAGGCTCAATCACCACATAAGCTTCAAAATAAAGAATGCGTTCGATATCACGTAAAGTCATATCCAGCAGCAAACCAATGCGTGAAGGCAGCGATTTCAAGAACCAGATATGGGCTACCGGACTCGCGAGTTCGATATGTCCCATGCGTTCACGCCGCACTTTGGTTAGAGCGACTTCAACACCACATTTTTCGCAGATTACGCCACGATGCTTGAGTCTTTTGTATTTGCCACAAAGACATTCATAATCCTTCACTGGCCCAAAAATCCGGGCACAGAACAAGCCGTCTCTTTCCGGTTTAAAAGTACGGTAATTTATTGTTTCAGGTTTCTTTACTTCACCAAATGACCACGAACGGATCAGATTAGGCGAAGCTAACTCAATTCGAATAGAATCGAATTCTTCATTTTTACCTTGTTGTTTAATGAAATTCAGTAAGTCTTTCACTAGCTATGGCTCCCATTGAGGGTTAAACAGTTTGCTGAGCACAACAATGAATAATTTGTAGCCTTTCCATTGTTGCATCAGCCCAGCGATCATTCGTTATCGAGTTCGATATTAATTCCGAGAGATCGAATTTCTTTAACGAGTACATTGAAAGATTCAGGCATGCCTGGCTCCATACGGTAATCGCCATCAACAATATTTTTATACATACGTGTCCGTCCGTTGACATCATCAGACTTGATAGTCAACATTTCTTGCAAGGTATAGGCTGCACCATATGCTTCCAGTGCCCAAACTTCCATTTCACCAAAGCGTTGACCACCAAATTGTGCTTTACCACCCAGCGGTTGCTGCGTCACAAGAGAGTACGAACCTGTAGAACGTGCATGCATTTTGTCATCAACCAAGTGATTCAATTTCAGCATATACATGTAACCAACGGTTACCGGTCGCTCAAACTTCTCCCCTGTCCTGCCATCATATAACCAAATTTGACCATGACGTTCTTGACCGGCTAATTCAAGCATGGCGTGCATCTCTTCTTCTTTACAACCATCGAATGCCGGTGTTGCCATTGGCACACCTTGCCGTAGGTTGTCTGCTAGATTGAACAGTTCGTCATCGCTCAGCTGGTTCAAATCATACTTTTTACCACCATCATGGTTGTAAACTTTATTCAAATAACTTTGAATGGTTTTACGTGTTTTCTGTTCGTCCAGCATTTCACCTATTTTCTGGCCAATCCCTTTTGCGGCCCAACCCAGATGCGTTTCCAAAATCTGACCAATATTCATCCTTGATGGAACACCCAAGGGATTCAAGACGATATCGACCGGCTCACCATCTTCTGCGTAAGGCATATCCTCGATAGGCACGATGGTGGAAATGACCCCTTTGTTACCATGACGCCCTGCCATTTTATCGCCGGGTTGTATGGTTCTTTTAACGGCCATATACACTTTAACTATTTTCAGCACACCTGGTGCGAGATCATCACCTTGGGTAATTTTTCTCTTTTGCTCTTCAAAACGTTGATCATAAACTTCGTGTTGTAAATCCAGATAGCCCGCCAGAGATTCCAGTTTTTGTTGGACTGCTTCTGTGCGCATTTGAATTTTCAGACAATCATCTGCGGATTCCAGAGAATCGAGATATTCCTGAGTAATTTTAGCGCCTTTTTTCAGACCTTGTGGACCTATGTCCGCAATGTCATTTAACAATAGACGATGCACTCTGCCTAAGACGTTCTCTTCCACAATTCTGAACTCATCTTTCAGATCCTTTTTCGCTCGAGCGACTTCTGTGGCTTCAATTTCCAAAGCTCTGGAATCTTTTTCGATACCATCCCGGGTAAATACGCGCACATCAATAACCGTACCATAAGTACTGGTGGGAACACGCTGAGAGGTATCTTTAACATCAGAGGCTTTCTCACCAAAAATAGCCCGCAGCAGTTTTTCTTCAGGCGTTAACTGGGTTTCACCTTTAGGGGTTACTTTTCCCACTAAAATATCACCCGGCTTTACTTCGGCTCCAATATAAACAATACCAGACTCATCCAATTTTGATAACGCGCTTTCACCCACATTGGGAATATCCGATGTGATCTCTTCAGGGCCTAGTTTTGTATCTCGAGCGATACAGGTTAACTCTTGAATATGAATACTGGTAAATCGGTCCTCTTTCACCACCCTTTCAGAAATGAGGATGGAATCTTCGAAGTTATAGCCATTCCAGGGCATGAAAGCGATTTTCATATTCTGCCCGAGTGCTAATTCACCCAAGTCGGTTGAAGGGCCATCGGCAAGTACATCACCACGCGCCACATCGTCGCCTAATTTAACGATAGATTTCTGGTTAATACAGGTGTTTTGGTTGGAGCGCGTGTATTTGGTCAGGTTATAAATATCGACACCGGACTCACCATCCGCCACTTCCGTATCATTTGCCCGCACCACAATTCGAGACGCATCAACAAAGTCAATCACACCGCCACGTTTTGCAATAACTGTGACCCCGGAATCAACGGCAACAATTCTCTCCATGCCCGTTCCTACCAGCGGTTTTTCGGCACGGAGTACAGGAACCGCCTGACGTTGCATGTTTGAACCCATCAGTGCCCGGTTAGCATCATCGTGTTCAAGGAACGGGATCAGCGCGGCTGCCACAGAAACAATCTGCTGTGCAGAAACGTCCATATAATCCACTTGATCAGGCGTTACCATGACAAATTCACCTGATTTTCTGGAAGAAACCAGGTGATCGATTAATTTACCGTTTTTATCCAGTAAGGCATTTGCCTGGGCGATAACGACACCGGTCTCTTCAATCGCTGAAAGATACTCAATATCATTGGTCACCTTACTCTTATTCACTTTGCGGTAAGGTGTTTCCAGAAATCCATAATGGTTGGTTCTGGAAAAAATAGCTAGGGAGTTAATCAAACCAATATTCGGCCCTTCAGGTGTTTCGATAGGGCAGAGACGGCCATAATGTGTCGGATGAACATCTCGAACTTCAAAGCCTGCTCGTTCCCGAGTGAGACCGCCGGGTCCCAAAGC
>CAZKUH010000036.1:0-11224 GCA_964555895.1 uncultured Enterobacterales bacterium | reverse complement strand
GCGAAATATTGAGCCCCATACCAATAACCCATTTTATTCCCAAACTGGCATTAGTTCGTGTTTCTACCAGAATGCCCGCTAATTTGATTAGCCCACCCTGACTTTCAATGACAATATCATTCGGCCATTTTAATCGTGTTTGGTGAAAACCCGCTTGATGAAGAACTTCTAACAGACAGATACCCGCAGCCAAACTCAGTAAATTTAAATACTTTAACGGTAACTTTTGCTGGCGGGCGAATGAAAAACTCAAATGACTCGCCATGGGCATTAGCCAGCGTTGCTCTTTTCTGCCTCTGCCTGCCGCTTGCCACTCTGTTGCACACACATGCAAATATAAGTCAGACAAAGTTTTATCCAGCAAATATTGATTGGTAGATGCTAGCGTATTAAAGATTTCCATTCGAAGGTTTGGCGGTTTCTCCAGCAACACAAACATTTTTTTCTGATCCAGTAATTCGACAGGCTGCTTCACCTCCACAAAATCTTCCATGATTTTTAAACCTGGGAATCCCTGACGTTGAAGCGTCAATACCTGTTGATTCACTTCTTTAACGGACAATGATAAGGTTGAGGTCAAAACCGACCATAAAAAACGACCGCCAACGGAAAGAGTTTGTATTAATTGGCTCGATATTTTTATATTATTACCAGTCAAAACTAGGCTTCTGCTGAAGGCTCGAAAGTTCTCACTTCCATTTCCAGTAATACGCCAAAAGTTGACTGCACGCTATGTTGAATCTCTTTAGCCAGACAATACAGTTCCCTCGATCGGCCACCACCAAAATGCACCAACACCAGCGCTTGATCTTTATGCACCCCTACAGCCCCTCTTTTTATCCCTTTAAAGTTCACTTTTTCTATCAACCAGGCCGCAGCCAGTTTCCATTGATTTGTTTGAGGGTATGCCACAACATCGGGAAACGCCTGTTTAATAACGCGGTAATGCTCATCTGAAATGACAGGGTTTTTAAAAAAACTCCCCGCATTACCGAGTTGCAGTGGATCTGGTAGTTTGCAGCGTCTTAATTCGCACACTTTTTCAGCAACAAAAGCTGCTGATAACCCCGATTGATTCTGGTACGCTTTGAGTGCACCATAAGAAAGTTGTGGCGAGGGCTTCCTAGATAATCTAAGACCCATTCGGGTGATAATGGCTACATTCAACAATTGTTGCTTGAAAATACTATCACGGTATGAAAATTGACATTCTGCTGGTGTCAATCTAATAAATTCACCACTTTTCAGATGATAAAATTCAACCCAGTCAATGACATCTTTCAGCTCGACACCATAAGCGCCGATATTTTGCACCGGGGCGGCGCCAACAGAGCCCGGTATCAGAGCCAAATTTTCGATTCCCCATAAATCCTGAGAAACGGTCCACTGTACAAAATCATGCCAGTTTTCTCCAGCGGCTACTTCCAGTAAACATCGCTGTGTATTCTCATTCAGCAGCTTCTTTCCTTTTATGTTCATCAAAACAACTGCAAGATCGAGTTTTGCAGGTAGCAATAAATTACTACCACCACCCATGATCAAACAGGGATTATTTCTCAGCGCCTGCCGAAGTAACAATAGATCAGCATTTTCATCAATACGATAAAGCACCTTGGCTTCACAGGGAAAACCAAAGCTATTCAAATTTTTTAGTTCAGCATTAAACTCGGTCTGCAAAATATCAAGATCCAGCAACTAATCAAAACAGTAGCTTAAAGAAAAGCTCGGTTGAACTCAATGAAGAACTTGACAAATTAGTTTAAACTGACTTTTTTGCACAAAATATCGAGCGGGGGGCAAACATCAAGAACACTCGATTTGTTCTGCTCTAAACTACATCAAACCGGTTATTCTCCCCACTTTGACAACGATTGTTTCAAGCAGAGTAAACTTCAATCCAGATAAAACACTTCTTCGACAGAGGTGCCGAAAAACTTTGCCAATTTTAATGCTAATCCCACGGAAGGCATATAAACTCCACGCTCCAGCGTGTTGATAGTTTTGCGTGATACACTCACTTCATTCGCCAATTGTAATTGTGTCAAATCAAATTTAGCCCGCCATACTTTCAAGTTGTTAGCCACTTGCTGGTTCATTCTTGAGTATCCAAAATTAAATAGCTTATCCAGCTCGAAACAACAGCAATAACCAGAATACTATGGGCGACAAACTGACCACTCAAGCGTACATTTGCACGACCAAAAGCTTCCAACAAAACTGAGATAGCCAGAAAGATTGCGGCGGCGGCGAGGCTGAAAATAAAGCCATAGGACATGGCTTTATTTTTAATCAGACACCAGCGTTCATCATTAAATTGTCCTGATAACTGAGGATGGGCTTTTACCAAATTCCTCGCTCTGAAAAAATAAATACTAAACCCCACCCAGCCTAATGCACCAACAAAGGTCATGCTATGGAAAATAACCAACATCGATGCAGATAATAAATCTTCAAAATTCAAGGTTATAATCTGGCCAACCTGCCAGAGTACAAAAAAGATGGTAAAACCGATTAAACTCACACGTCGGTTTTTCTCTAAAACTTCTATTGGTTCTAATTTTTCCTTCATTTTAGCACCTTTGCGTAACATTATGTTAAGTTTAGGTTACTTTAAGTAAAGCAAACTTGTCAAATTTATTTTCAGTTAGCTAAGTTTAAAAATAAAAAAATGGTAATATTACATTGTTTCAGACGATCTCAACACGTATATTGGTTCGCTCCTTTGATTTGTACTTTTAGCAATAGTACAAATCGGGCAAAGCATTCTGCAAAGTCTTACTGAATTGATGTCTCTCGTTGTTTTCAGGAAGAATGCTTCTTCAATAAATCTCCATTTACCATAAAAAAAGGGAAAATTATGATCAAGCAATTTTCAAACAAGTCAAAGTTTATTTTGACAACCATCTCGTTATTCCTGGCCTCCAGCTGGCAAACCGTTCAAGCTGAAGATCAGAACTATATCGTTAACTGCAACGCAAACTGTGCCCCATTGATGGCAAAAGTCGTCAGTCTAGGTGGAACCGTTACTAACAAATATCAGAACATCAATGCTATCTCAATCTCCATGGATAGTGATAATAAAGCACTGCTGCTGACGTTCAGCCCGAAAGCCGAACTAACCAAGGATAGAATTTTCAACCTGCCAGAACCCAAAGATAATTTTACTATCGCCGATCAATCGAAATTACAGCTACTGCAGGGTGCGGCGCTAGACAAATTCATTAGCAACGACCTGCCTGACGGTTTTGAATTTAATAACCTACTGACGGGTGCAAGCGCGATGAATGCGGCTGGATATACTGGTAGAGACACCATAGTCGCCATAATCGACACCGGAACCGCCAACAATCCCGCTGTGGTAGCTGCGCTAGCAGGTTCAGTTATCGGTGGTGAAAATTTTGTGCCAGGTGCAGGAGAACCTTCAGCAACCAGCACTTTGAATAATGGTCATGGCACCAATACCGGCACTATGATTGCGGGGCACGCTTACTTTCTTTTAAATTCAGCATCAACTTTTGCGCGTTCGGTCACCACGCACATGCCCGAGAGTATTTTTAATGGATTTATCCCAGGCTTGTCCATATTACCACTGTTCGGTTCAGCGCCTGATGCCAAGATTTATGCGATGAAGGTTTTTGCGGCTGCGGGTGGTGGTGCGCCAGAATCCCGTATTATTGCAGCAATGGATAGAGCCATCACCTTACGCACCAATTACAATAATGGTGTCCCTGTGTCGCCTATTAACTCTGGTTGTGGTGCCGAAGATAACCCTTGTATTTTTGACTCGATGAACATCCGAGTGGTTAACATGAGCCTGGGTGGCGGTACTTTGTATGCCGCAAAAGATCTCGAAGATCAACTGACCAACAAAATGCTTGAAGTTGGTATTACGCTGGTTGCCTCTGCGGGTAACGAAGGCTTTGCAGCAATCACGGGTGGTAGCCCAGGTACAGGATTAGGCTCATTAACCGTTGGTGCAGCCAGTACAGTTGGCAATGAAAGAGTCTTGAGAGATTTACAATTTGGGCTAGGTATTGGTAATCTCTACCGTCCGAGTAACCATCATCAAATGGCAACTTTTAGCTCACGCGGCCCTAGTGCTGATGGCCGAATATCTACCGATGTTGTGGCGAATGGTTTCTCTACACTGGTACAAAATGCGAATGGTGGTTTAAATTTAGCCAGTGGAACATCTTTTTCTGCGCCTATGGTTGCAGGTGCTGCAGCGACGCTTGCCGGCGCCTTCCCAGAGGCTTCAGCCATTGCTATCAGAAATGCCATCATTCAGGGAGCAAACCCCAATATTTTGGGTGATAATTCCGCGCCCATAGATCAAGGTGCAGGCTTCATTGATGTACCGCGTTCATTTGGCTTACTTGCCACAGGTAGTGTCGATACCCATCTACGCAAGGGAAAAGGTAGTAAAAGTGTTGAAAAGAACATCAAGAGTGTCGGCTTAAAAGTTATCGAGACTGATGAACACCACGCTAAAAAATCCCACGTTTCCAATCTGAAACCAGGGCAAGTTGCTCATTTCTTTATTGAGAGTGAAGATGAAACCGATCAACTGACCATTAAAATCGAAAATATAGTTGCCTCCTTGGCTCCTGCCGATCAAAACCTGTTCTTTGGTGATGATATCTATTATGTGCTTCAGGATGCCATGACCCACAACAAAGCAACATTGGCGGCCGGTTTTATCACCGCCGATAAAGAAATTGTTATCGATAACCCACAAACTGGGATACTGCGATTAGCCGTTATGGGTGATTGGACCAATGCCGGAAATATTTCTGCCGATGTTAGCATTAGCGGTCGCAATGCCGAGCAAGCTGAAGAAGCGGCAGAAGGTCGAATCGATCAAAATCAAACACAAGTAGAATCCTTCTATATCCCAGATGGTACAACCCAGGTGGTATTTGAATTATCCTGGAAAAACAATTGGGGTGCTTATCCAACAGATGATATTGATTTTATCTTGCTCGATCCGGGTTTTGCTCCCTATTATGGTGGTGCTACTTTCTCAAGTCCCGAGCGCGTTGTTATTGATAACCCAACTGCTGGTGAATGGACCGCTCTGGTACAAGGATATACCATCCATAATGTGAATCGTGGTCATGGAAGCAAATGGGAAATGCGCGTCACTGATCAAAACGGTCAATCCATCGTAGAAAAAAATGATGACGAAGATGAAGGTGATGATTAATCGCTATATCAAGTTATGTTAAGTTATCATTAACAACCAAGGGGATCTTCGGATCCCCTTTTTAATTTGCGAGATTTATTTTATCGCTTGGCATTTTGTTACCTGCAAGCCATCACTAAAATAACGGCTTTTCTCACCCGCATATTCAAGTTCAAGTAGAAAACCGTTACTGTGCTTCGCAAACACCGGTTCTGAGGCGCAATGGTTTTTTATTTCACGCCATGATTGCTTTTTAATGCTGAGTAAATGTACCTTCATTGCGGTGTTTTTTGCACTTGATAACAACATCTTTCTCGCTAATTGAATTGCTTTTACCTGAGTAGCTGTTTCTTTTTCAGCAATAACAGAGACTATTTTATTTTTCAAGCCCCGTCTATTATCACAAATTAGTGCATAATTCTTACTGGTATGAACCGAGTATACTGTTGATTTCACCGCAACTTTTAGCAGAAAACCCGGTGTAATTTCGGCTAAATAAGACTGTCCTTTAACAGGACAACCCAGTGCAGAGCTTGACCAGTTAATTTTCTCTGCATGGGTTATGGAAATTTCTTTTTTGCTAACCCGCAGTTTTTCAACCATGGTACGTATGACCAGTGCTCTGGTATTATCATCAATCGTATCTGCCATGACTATTCCAAGGTTAAAACTAAAACTCAGCAGCAATAGCATATTCCATAAATTAAACGGTTTCAAAATTCTTCTCCCAATATTTGTTTTCTCTTATTGATGTAGCGCGGCTCTTGCACCGGTTCAGTCTCCAATATCCGGCTCAAAAAAACTCCAGATTATCATGGGAAATTTTGCTTTGAGTCTGCTCTCGATTTTATTGATATTTTCGACTAACTTTTCCTCACTGCCACTCAGTTTCATCCGTGCTTTTATAGCAACCATAACATCTGCACCCATTTGCAGGGTAATAATATTATAAAGTTCGGCTATTTCTGGTTGTTGTTTGAGAAATTTTTCCATACTCGCTTTTTGTTTTTTCTCAACACCTTGACCGATTAATAAAGCTTTGACCTCAATGCCGATAAGCAACGCAACCACTAATAACAACACACCAATACTGAGTGTGCCTACGGCATCATAAACAGGGTTAGCCGTTATCATGGTTAAAGCAATCGCTAAACTTGCCATGGTCAATCCTAACAATGCGGCTAAATCCTCACCAAAAACAACGATAAGTTCACTTTGACGAGATTCACGAAACCAGATCCAGAGGTTATCATGCCCCCTGACCTTGTTAATTTCTCTCACACAACCAATAAAGGACAGACCCTCTGCAATAACTGAAAAACCCAATACGGCTAAAGCTATCCAGGGATAACTCAAAGGTGTCGGGTTAGATAACTTGTGCAGCCCCTCGTAAATTGAAAACATGCCCCCCAGACTGAACAATAATAAAGCGACAATAAATGACCAAAAATAAATTTCTTTACCGAAACCTAGCGGAAAATTCTCATTCGGTGGCCTTTTTGAGGTTTTCAACCCCCAAAGCAGCAAAAGTTGATTCCCCGTATCCGCAGTTGAGTGAATGGCTTCGGCCAGCATGGCGCCGGAATGTGTGAATATAGCGGCAACGCCTTTTGCCACCGCTATGGCAAAATTTGCTGAAAGTGCATAAATAACGGATTTAACCGTATCGGCTTGGGTGGACATGTCATTGATCTTCAAAATTAAGGAAATTACCCTATAATCTGAATTATTGTGACTTGCCCGTCAAGTCTCTTTTATTTATGCTGTTGAAAACAGTGTTACGGGTAATTTTATGGACATTCTTTATCTTATAGTCGGGCTTTTTGCCCTATTCACGCTACTGTTTGTCGTTTTCAGCCTGAAAAACTTTCGTCGAAGGCGTAAATTTAAAGCGACTTTTCAGTTACTTGTTTCTCTGAATTTAGGGTTATTATTTGTAATGGGTGGTCTACTCATTTTTACTAGCTATGGATACCAGCAACTCATTTATGAAGAGAATATTGCTAAAATTGAAGTCCATAAAATCAGTCCCCAGAATTTCTCCGCAAAAGTAATTTTTGCGGATAACACGGTACGACAATATCAACTTTCAGGTGATGAGATTTATCTTGATGCAAGGATTCTGAAATGGCATCCATGGGCTAATTTATTGGGGTTACACACGCTCTACAGGCTGGATCGTATTGGCGGCAGGTACACAGATTATAAAGATGAAGTCAGAAAAAAAAGAAGTCTCTATGCTTTGCGTAGCCTGCAACACACAGATTTATTTGATTTGCGAAGAAAATATCCCTTATTGGGGTGGTTGGTCGATGCGCAATACGGTAGTGCGGCCTTCATCCCGATAGAAAACACCCAGCAATTCCAACTTTCAATCTCCAACAGCGGTCTTGTATTACGCTCCAAAAAGGAATAACAAACAGCCCCCATGAAAATTCAAATCAATATCAGTATAATATTGCCCTTGGCTGATATAATAATGCCTGATATTTGCAATGGCAAAGGCGACATTAATTTTGTCTATTAATCTCTTTACACATTACCTCAAACCGCAAAACTGGCCCATCATCTTAGGCTTAGGTATTTTGCGTTTGTTGAGCTTGTTACCGCTATCTTCCATACGGATGATGGGTAGAGGTGTCGGGCGATTGTTGCTAAAAGTGACAAAAAGACGCCGTCATATTGCAGCAGTGAACTTAAAACTTTGCTTCCCTAAGATGACAAACCAACAGCGTCAACAATTACTTGAAGAGGTCTTTGAAAATACCGGGGTCGGTTTGCTGGAATTGTCCTGGTCTTGGTATGCGTCGAGATCACGATTGGAAAAATCTTTTGACATCCGTGGACTTGAATATATACATCAAGCACAACAACAGGGCAAAGGCGTACTTTTACTCAGTTTTCATTTTACCAGCCTGGAACTCGGCGGCATTATGCTGTCAACTTTGCAAAAAGATATTGTTGCCATGTATCGCCCCCATAAAAATCCTGTTTTTGAACATGCCATGACCCAAGGTCGAGGCAGAGTACTGGAATCAGTTGATCGGAAAAATATTAGAAAAGTAATCACGGCTTTAAGAAACAAAAAAGTTGTTTGGTATGCAGCCGATCAAAATTATGGTGTTAAGCAAGGTGTTTTTGTACCCTTTTTTGGTATGCAAGCAGCGACTATCACGGCCACTAGCTGGTTTGCAAAAAAAGGGCACGCCGTCGTTATCCCGATGACCCACCAACGATCGAAAAAAGGTATGGATATCACTATCCATCCCCCGTTAAAAAATTTCCCTTCAGGTGATGACTCACAAGATGCCGCAGCCAATATGAACTTTCTGGAAAATTATCTGAAAAAATTTCCAGCCGATTATATGTGGGTACACAGGCGTTTTAAAACACGGCCTGATGGAGAAAAAAATGTTTACCAATAATCTTCGAATCACGCATACTGATACCAAAAATGACCTGGTTTATGCTACAGTGCGCAGGGTTGGATGGCAGAGCAACCACAGCCCAACTGAATGTTGAGCCACCACAAAAATAGTGAATAAATACTGAGGTTTAAGTTAGTGCCACAACAAAAGCAATCCGACAGTTCCGCAGTGCAAACCTATCGCAGGTTATTCTCATTCACCAGAAAATATCTGTTGGCATTTTCTATCGCTATTTTTGCAAATTTAATTTACGCCGTTATCGATGGTTTATTTATTGAAGGAATGACGCCCTTAATCGATGAAGGCCTCTTCAAAAAAGACTCCAGTTTTCTCATTATCGCACCAGTGTTTGTTATCAGTCTGGTTGCCGTGCGTAGCATCGTCTCTTTTTTATCTGGATATTTAATGGGTTGGGTGGGACAAAATGTGGTTGCCGATCTACGACGGAAAGTTTTCGAAAAATATATGCTTTTACCTGCCAGT
This sequence comes from uncultured Enterobacterales bacterium, assembly GCA_964555895.1. GTDB lineage: Bacteria > Pseudomonadota > Gammaproteobacteria > Enterobacterales > DRNA01. The sequence goes on along the minus strand of CAZKUH010000036.1, from coordinate 2,128 downwards.
TATTTTGATCGCCATGTTACGGGTGACATGGTTGCCAAATTAACCTATAACGCCGAAAAAGTTGCCGTCACTGCAACCAATACCATAACGGTAATTGTTAGAGAAAGTGGTTTTTTGCTCTATGTGTTAATTTCCATGCTGAGCAAAAGTGTCTTTCTCACATTTCTGTATTTGATTTCTTTACCCTTGATTGCCGTTGTGGTGCGGGCGGCTACCGTCAGATTTAAAGACGCCAGCAGTAGCATGCAGGAAGCCATGGGTGATATTACCAATATTTCTTCCGAAGGCATTAATGGTTATCGTACCGTTAAAGTTCATAATGGCCAACAACAAATTAATGCGCTTTTTAATCAGTCAGTCAATCAATTTAGAAAAAAATTCATGCGGCTGATTGCAACTAAAAATGCCAGCAGTCCATTAGTTCAATTTTTTGCTGCAACCGGGCTATCAGTGGTGCTTTATTTTTCATTAGGAGAAGTACAGTCAGGTAAATTAACGCCAGGAACTTTTACTTCGATGGTGTTCTTTATGATGGCGATATTACGACCACTAAAACAACTCACCTCCGTTAACAGTCAGATCCAAAGTGGCCTAGTAGCAGCTAAAAGTTTATTTGATGTCTTAAACCTGGAAAATGAACGGGATGAAGGCAAACGAACATTAAAAGATTTCAAAGGGGCTATTCGATTCGAAAATGTTTCTTTACAATTTCCTTCAAGGAATGAGAAAGCCATTGATAATTTTAGTTTTAGCAGTCAACCTGGACAAATTATCGCCATTGTAGGAAGTTCAGGGAGTGGCAAGACTACTTTATTGAATATTATGATGAGTCTATATCACCCCTCTTCAGGAAATATATATTACGATGATATTCCTCTTGAAGAAATTTCTTTGTCATCTTTAAGAGACAATATTGCCCTGGTTTCTCAACATGTCACGCTGTTTAATGATTCAATTAAAAACAATCTCACTTTTGGTTTAAAGCACAAGGTTGACGATAATGAAATCATGGACGCTCTTGAAAAAGCACATGCCGCAGAATTTGTTGAGCGACTCCCCGATGGAATCAATACCATCATTGGAGACAGCAAATCAACACTTTCCGGTGGGCAGCAACAACGATTGGCGATTGCCAGAGCTATTTTAAGAAACAGTCCACTTCTTTTTCTAGACGAAGCCACCTCAGCATTAGACAGTAAATCAGAAGAGAAAATTAAAGCTGGATTAGACCAGGTAATGCTTGGAAAAACCACTTTTGTGGTAGCGCATCGATTATCAACCATACGTCATGCAGATGTTATTATGGTTATGGATTCAGGACGGTTGATTGAACAGGGAAGCCACGATAAACTCATTCAAAAGCAAGATGGTGCATATGCCAGATTATATGAATTACAGTTTGGCGCTAAATCAACACAAAAATAAATTAGACAGGAGAAGATAAATGCCCTGCCCCTCATGTAAAGTTGAACACCAAAAACCTTTTGGCAAGAAAAACAACTACGGGTTAAATGGCTGTCAAAGTTGTGGCTTAATTTATGTTAAAAATATACCCTCAACTAAAGTTTTACACGATTTTTATCAGAACTATCATAAAACATCTCAGTATACGGCTAAACTTGATTCAAAATTAAGACGTGCTAAAAAAAGAATTAAACGAATCAAAAAATACACCAAAGGAAACCGGTTTATCGATGTAGGATGTAATGCCGGTTTTGCAGTTGAAGCAGCTCGGACCCTTGGTTTTAACGCTCAGGGTGTAGATGTGGACGGGAAAACCATTGCGCTGGCTCAACAGATTTTTCCTGAAGCCTGTTATCAGGAAAAAAGCATTCAAAAAATAGCAGCGGAAGGTCAACAATTTGATCTCATCTACTGCAGTGAAGTCATTGAACATTTACCGAGCTTGCATGATTTTGTAAAAGCGCTTTATGATGTGCTGGACAACAATGGTATTTTGTATCTGACCACGCCGGATATAGGCCACTACTCGTTACCAAGAAGTAGTGCTAAATTATTACAATGGGATGCCATCAGGCCACCCGAACATTTATATTATTTTTCAAAAAAATCATTGAAATATCTTTTTTTACAAGCAGGTTTTCGTAAACTTAAATTCCAATTTAAT
>CAZKUH010000035.1:0-11231 GCA_964555895.1 uncultured Enterobacterales bacterium | reverse complement strand
TGAATAAAATTATTAGCCTATCAGCACTTATATTTATGCTCTCTTCTTTTAATACAGAAAGAAGTTGGGGTACGGATCCTTTTACCTGCGAACTTCCTGATAATACTGTCTTTAAGCCGCTAGAAAACCTGAAAATACGACAGTTCACTCTCAAAAATGGACTGCGGCTTTTGGTCGTTCCTGACCATAGCTCACCATTTTTCACTATGCGACTCGTTTACGCAGCAGGAAGCAGAGATGAAAGCCCGGGACAGACCGGATACGCTCATCTGGTTGAACATCTCATGTTTAAAGGCTCTGAAGAAATTGCGGATGGTGCCTATATGTCAGCCATTGAATTTGCCGGTGGTCGTGCTAATGCTTCGACAGATTACGATCGTACAGATTTCTGGGCTGAGTTGCCTAGCAATTATCTTGAGCAAGCATTGTGGTTGGAAGCCGATCGAATGAAAGGTCTCGTGCTTGACCGCAAAAAAATTAACAACCAGCGACAGGCCGTTCTAGAAGAGAAAGCGATGCGGCTCACCAATCAGCCCTACCTCAATATTGTCAGTCATTTTATTATCAAACTCTGGCAAAAAACACCGTATGGTCATCTCATCATTGGCACCGACAAGGATCTCAATGCAGCAAACAAACAAAAAATGGAATCCTGGTTGGCTGATTGGTATCACCCAGCGAATGCGGTGCTGGCAATCACCGGAGATGTAGATCCTGAAAAAGCTTTTATTTTGCTAAAAAAATATTTTGCACATCTACCGGCGGGGAAAAAACGTCAGGAAATATCCGATCAGACAATTCCGTCTAAAGCAATAACCCAAACACTCTATGATTCCATGGCACCTTGGCCAATTCATGCCCTTGCCTGGAACACCCCTGGATTTGCCCATAAAGATTCTGCTGCTATTCGCGTGGTAAACGACCTTTTATTTCAGAAACCTGATGGTATTATTTATCGAACTCTGCTGGAAAAACAGCGGTTGGCAATTGCCATTGAACACCTAGATTACGGCTTCCAATACATCGCTCTCGCCAATGCGATTATCGTACCTCATAGTTATGCCAGCCGCACCAGGATACGAAAATCCATTGATTCCTCTTTAAAATCACTCCGGCTGCATGGTTTTACTTCCTCGCAACTTTGCAGAGCAATAAATACCAGAGTGACAAACACCTTGTCTGCTTACCAAAGACCCTTATCATTAATTACCTTACTCAGTGATGATTTAATGGTGCACAATGATGCATTATATAGCGTAAAAAATATGAAACAGTTATTGCAGTTAACGCCGGAGGCAGCGCAACAAATGTTGTTAAAATATTTTAACAACAACTATATTTTAATTACTGTTTCTCCAGGCTGGCTAACGCGCTTTATTAAAACATTAAGCGAATGGCTGCCTGATAGTTTGGGGCAATATTTTGAAGATAAATTTCTATAAATGTGGAAATTAACCCCCATAACCCGCGTCATTTTGTTGATACCTTTTATCTTGCTATCATCTTGCCAGACCATGAGTAATTTCAAGCAAACCCTGTTACCGGAACAAATCATATTCAATGATCAAGTCCAACCAGAATTATCAGACAGTGCACCAGGGATAGAAACTTTAGCATCATTTCCTCATTATCCGATTAACAAGACCACCCTCAAAAATGGTTTAACCGTTTATCTCATAAAACCTCAATCAACAATCAATACCACGGCACTTTTCGCGCTCATTTTCACAAAAAATGAACGCTATTCTCCGGTAATGAATGATCTTGTCCTGCAATGGAATTCTGCTTCTTTTTTGACCAATAAAAACCGCAAAATAACCACAAGAATCTCTATAATTGCAGAAAATTCTGGTGCCACAATAAAAAGTTTTTCATTAAATAAAGTCACAGGTTGGTATTTACAAGCCTTGCCTGAAAAAGCTGAAAATATACTCTATTTGCTCTCTCAGCTGGTAACCGGACTTAATTATAGCGATGAAGAACTTCAACTCGCCAAACAAAAACTGGCCGTGACTAAAAGAGCCGATAGCGTTAGTGGCCATAATCTTACCTGGCAGTTATTTAAAAAAATCACTTTACCGCAAGACCTCTCTAATTTAACCACGCCAAACCCTGAAAAGTATCGACAACTTAGAAGAGATATCACGCTGTTAAATCTCAAAAATTTTGTTGAAAACAGTTTAATTCCTGCAAAAGCTTCACTTATCATCATTTCCGCTCAACCTCGACAAACAATATTGCCACTTATTGAAAAATATTTTTCCCACTGGGCCAGTAAAATCAATCCCAACACCGCAACCCTGCCGGGCACTCTAAAGCCCAAAGATTCATTTATCCAACAACCTCAGAAATTTTTTGCAGTTGAAAGAACCGGTAGCACTCAGGTGGATCTAAGAACCGCTTTTTGGCCAGAGAACTATTCATCAGCACAAATACAAAGTTTAAAAGTATTGCGCGAGTTGCTTGCGGGTAGTGGCTTGGCCTCTCGAATGACCAATGATTTGAGGGAAAAAAAGGGCTTGACCTACTTTATCTCAGCGCCCCTCAATAAATTTGCCAACTTGCAAAGTCTACAATTTGTCTCTAGCACTGAACCCTATAAACTACCCGCATTATTGCAGGGTATGCAACAACACATTCAAGCAGCATTAAACACGGGTATTACCAAAAAAGAATTTACAGCTTTAAAAACCCGATTGATGATAAAGTACCAAAGAAAATTGCTAACGGATTTTCAAAAATTGCTGCAGCTTATTAAAATCATCGGTGATCGCAATAATACAGCTGATCTCTCTGCCGAAAGTCAGGCATTAGCCTCATTGCGTTATGAACAATTTCAGCAAACTTTAGCTCGACTACAATCAGTTCCCTTAATAACCCTGCTCGCCGGAGATAAAAAAGCTATTACACATCATTTGTGTGAATATTACACAAAATGTAAAATCATCTGGTATAACAAAGACTTAAATTAATTATGTGTTAGCAATATAAATTTTTACAAAGTTTCACTTTTAGCTTTCGCTACAGGCTTGGTACACTACGGCACCATTGAAAACTCATATTCCGCGGTGTTTCTTTTCCACCCCTAAAATTACATTTAAAGGAGAAAAAATGTTTAATTATCCTCTTGTCAAAGTGTTGTTATCACTCAGTCTGATGCTTCAGCTGACGAACGCAACAGCTGGCTCAACAAAAATGTCAGACCAAGTAAAAGCAGTTGTGCTTGATAACGGCATGACGCTTTTACTGGTAAACAAACCCGGGGCACCCAATATAGCTGCTGGCTGGGTGGCGCATGTGGGTTCAGCCAATGAACGACCTGGCATTACCGGCATTTCACATCTGTTTGAACACATGATGTTTAAAGGCTCCAAAATCATTGGCACTAAAGACAACACCATTGACAGTAATTTAAGAAAACAACTTGATACCATTCGAGATCAGATGTTTGTAGAAGAAAGAACACAAAGATTGAAAGTAAGAACGGGTTTAGCCAAATCTATGTCAGATAAGTCATTGCAAACAAAAAAAATGGACGATCTGAAATCAAGTTTCCAGGTACTGATAAAAAAACAACGAGAAAACATTGTCAAAGATGAATTTGATAAAATTTATACTGAAGCCGGTGGCTCTGGAATGAATGCCTTTACTAATGAGGATATGACTGTTTACTTCAATCAGGTACCTAAAAACAAATTGGAACTCTGGTTCTGGATGGAAAGTGAAAGATTATATCAACCAGTTTTTCGTGAGTTTTATAGTGAACGCGATGTGGTTTTCGAAGAACGGCGTATGCGCACAGAATCAACCCCTACAGGGCAACCTGACGAGGTTTTTAACAGTCTGTTCTGGAGGGGTAGCACTTACGGTTGGCCCGTTGTAGGTTGGCCGAGTGACATTGCCGCCATTACCCGCAAACAGGCAGAAAACTACTTCAATATTTTTTATGCCCCCAATAATATTACCGTGGCAATCGTTGGTGATTTTGATCAGGCTCAAGCGCTAAAGTTTGCCAAAAAATACTTCGGACGTATCCCGAGAGGTAAGACTACCCCACCCGATGTCATCACTATGCGCACTCCACAAAATGGCGAAGTCACTTATACTGCCAAAGTCGATGCCCCTCCATCAGCAACGAGTGCTTTCCATACCACCGCTTTTGCCGGAAAAGATGATCCTGCGTTGCAGGTTCTCGAATCTATTCTTAACGGTAGAACCGGCAGGTTCTACAAAAGACTGGTGCTTCAAGATAAAATTGCCACGTCAGTAAATGCATCTGCTGACAGTCGCAAATATGATGGGATGTTTTCTATCTCTGCTAGCGGGAATTCTGATACTACGCCGGCACAACTCAGAACGGCGTTGCTGGATGAAATCGAGAAAATCAAAAAAAATGGCGTTAGTCAGAAAGAACTACAGAAAGTAAAGAATAACCTGGGTGCAAGTAAATTTCGTCGGTTACGTGAGCCCTTCAGAGTGTTAATCGAATTACTCTATATTGATGGTTTGCGAAAATGGAACGTCATTGATGACTATTTTGATCGCATCATGCTGGTGACTAACAATGATATTATCCGCGTCACCAAAACCTATTTTACGGCTGAAAATAGAGCGAATAAACTCTATACCCGTAAGCAGAATAGTGCGCCGACCGATCCCGCACTTGCCGGATTCAGCGACCAACAAAAACAAATGGCGCAGCAAGTACTCTCCATGCCTGCCAACAAACTTAAACAGGTTGTCGGCAAACTTCAGCAAGCCCAAGAAAAGGCTCCCCAAGATCAGCAGGCATTTTTAAAATATTTACTTCAAAAAGTAGCAGAAAAAATAGCAGGAGCAAAAGGATGAAATTATCTTACTCAATTTTTATTGTTCTAACATCATTATTAATCGCTTCTTGTAGTGATAACAATAGTGATAACAATAGCGCGGAAAGTCGTGTTGACAATAGTACCCAACAACAATCTACTACCTCTGCTGAAGTGCTTAAAAGTAGCAGTATCGTTAAACGTCCAGAATTACTTACTTTTAAGCCCTTTAAAGTGGATGTTCCTGCAGCAAAAAAATATCAACATCAATTGTTCGGTAATAACGTTGCCTATATTATGGAAGATCACGATCTGCCGTTAGTCCAAATTAATTTATTTTCACGTGCCGGCTGGTATGTTCTGGATAAAAAGGATCTTGGCGTCGCCTATCTTTTCGACAATATGCTACGAGAAGGCGGTACAAAGAACTTAACGCCGGATGAATTAAACGAGACGTTGGATTTCCTTGCCACCAAGATCAGCTTCTCAACGGGCAATACCAATGCCGAGGTCAATCTGGACACATTGAGCAAAAATCTCGATCTCAGCCTGACGTTGATGTTTGATATGCTCACAAAACCACGGTTCGCTGCGGATCGGCTCGAGGTTGCAAAAAATAAGGCTATCGAACGCATCAAACAAAGAAATGATGATACGCGTTCCATCGAACCACGGGTTTGGGATACTTTGATGCAAGGTCCGAACTTTTTTGATAACCGCATGGCAACGGCTGACGATATTAATCGTGTCACTGCTACACAATTAAAGCAATACACCCAGAAAATCTTTGCAAACGGCCAATTAATTGTTGCCATCAGTGGTGACGTTAACACCGATTCAATCATTAAAAAACTCAACCAGCATCTTCAATCTTTTACTACAGCTAAGCAGCTTCCTAAAATACCGGACACTTTTGATACCGCCAAACCCGGTCTTTATGGTGTCAATAAAGGAGATGTCACTCAATCCCGTGTCAGTGTCGGGCATTTGGGTATTCAACGAGGAAACAAAGACCAACTCGCCATTCTAGTGATGAATGACATCCTTGGTGGTGGCGGTTTTACCAGCAGGATAACGGGTCGAGTTAGAAGTGATGAAGGTTTAGCGTATTCAGCGGGAAGCTATTTTCAACGTCCTGCGGACTATCGGGGCTTTTTCAGAGCCTATTTTCAATCTAAAAATAAATCGGTTGCCTATGCTTTGAAAATTGTGTTGCAAGAGATAAAACGCATACGTGAGAGTCGCGTCAGTGAAAAAGAACTCAACATTGCCAAACAAAGTCTAACGTCAATCGTGGGTAATATATTCAGAAATGCAGACGCCAAAGTGAATCGTTTTGCCTCCGACGATCTTGCACATATTAAACCCGATTATTGGCAGACCTATGAATCCAAGGTAATGGCACTGAAAACTGCGGATATTCTCAGGGTGGCCAAGCAATATTTGCACCCTGAAAAAATGCGCATTCTGGTTGTCGGTGCCTTGAGCAAAGTCGCTGCGGGAGATGGTGAGCATGGTACTCTAGAACAAATTGCCGGTTCTAAGTTAATCCAGTTACCACTTAGAGATCCACTAACACTTAAAAACTTGCCGCTGGATAAATAACCCGCGTTTCTGTACAAACAACAAGATGGCTTCATGTATCATGGTTATATACCCATGATACATGAAGCCATCTTGTTGTTTCAAATCATGTCATTTGTAATAGAATCTGACAATAAAATACTCGCTACATTTGTATAACCACTGTTTGCTGTGCTAGCTTATTTATTAACGGATAAAACTAATGGGGAAACATAATGAATCTATGGGAATTTATTGCTATTGTATCAGTCGTCTCTATCGTCGCCGGGGTTTTCCAAACCTGGATAAAAAGCAGAAATAACAACATCCAGTCTAAAGATGACAACTTGAAACAACAAGCGTACATTAACGATCTTGAAGAACGTATTAAAATACTGGAAGCTATCGTCACTGATAGCAAATATGATCTCAACCAAAAATTTAACGATCTTAATCGGAAGGAGAGTGCATAATGGGTTTTTGGATTGCATTAGGCGTCATTGCCTTAATTTTTTTCTATTTCATTGGTATCTACAACAAGCTGGTTTCTCTAAAAAACCGTTTCAAGAATGCTTTTGCGCAAATCGATGTACAGTTAACCAGACGCCATGATTTAATACCCAATCTGGTCGAGACTGCAAAAGGATACATGAAACATGAAAGGGAAACGCTGGAAGCCGTTATCCAGGCAAGAAATTCAGCAGTTTCAGCGACCAAGACGGCATCATCGGATCCAGGAGATGTCGGCGCCATTCAGGCTTTGGCCGGAGCTGAAGGGGTACTAACCGGAACCTTAGGCCGATTATTTGCGCTCTCGGAAAGCTATCCTGATTTAAAAGCCAATCAAACTATGCAACAATTGATGGAAGAGCTCACTTCAACTGAAAATAAAGTTTCGTTTGCCCGGCAGGCTTTTAACGATGCGGTCATGACTTATAACACCTATCGAGAACAAGTGCCAAATAGCTTTATCGCTGGGGGCTTTGGCTTTAACGCGGCCGAACTTTTTGAAGTGGAAGAACCTGAAGTCCGAAAGGCTATCAAAGTTTCTTTTGATTGAACCATTTTAGTTAAATTGATTTTAACCGGCGTAACTTTATAATAAAAGGTAATCTATAGGTGGCGGATTTTTTTGAACTGCAAGATCGGGCGCGAAGCAAAACTCGCACCCTGGTCTTTTACTTCCTCATTGCAGTGGTTCTTATCGTCATTGCCATTAATATCGCAGCCTGGTTTTCAGGGCAAATGGCCGGTATGTTTGATATGCCGCTCACTGCCTGGCCGTACTATTCCTACAGTTGGCTGACTACCGCTATCGTCTTGCTGGTTATTATTTTAGCCAGCGTCATCCAGTCAGCACGATTAAGTGGTGGTGGTACAGCCGTAGCCAAAATGGTCAATGGCCGGCATATCAAGCAAACCTCAAAAGACACCCTAGAAAGACGACTGCTGAATGTTGTCGAAGAAATGTCTATTGCTTCAGGTATGCCCATGCCGACTGTTTATGTGATGGATGAAGAACAGGGGATCAACGCTTTTGTGGCTGGCCTGAAACCGTCATTAACGGTACTGGTAGTGACTCGAGGTTGTCTTGAAAAACTCAGCCGTGATGAACTACAAGGCGTTATCGGTCACGAGTATAGTCATATTTTTAACGCCGACATGCGCACCAACGTGCGACTTATCGGTATGCTGGCCGGCATCCTTTTTATCGGTCAAATGGGCTATTTCCTCATGCGGATTTTAGGACGTACCGGCGCTGGTTTTAGCGGCTCCAGACGTTCAAAAAATAGTGGCGGCAACATGCTGTTATTTGTACTGATACTGGGCGTGACACTTTTTGCAATCGGCTATATTGGCTTATTTTTTGGTCGGCTCATTAAAGCCAGTATTTCCAGACAAAGGGAATACCTGGCAGATGCATCCTCCGTTCAGTTTACCCGGGATGTCGATGGTATTGCGGATGCACTTATCCGAATTCAGCAAGATAGTAATCATGGCTTACTGCAAAATTCTCATGCTGAAGATATGAGTCATATGTGTTTTGAAATGCCGATTAAAATGTCGTTTGGTGGTTTACTCGCAACCCATCCTCCGATAAAAGATCGGGTGCGGGCTTTAAAACCAAACTATATTTTCAGTAAGCAAACGACCACTGCACACAACAGAAAAAGCCCTGGACAAGGGCCCGCAGCAACCCAAAACTTTGCCAATAGCGCGGGTTTTGCAACAGATTCAGATGCCAATTTCAACGCAACCCCAACTACGCAGCCAATCCAGAGCAAACCGATGAGTTCGGCATTGTTGATGGCTTCGATAGGAAATCCTAAAGAGCATAATTTGCAAGCCGCCAGCCAAATCATGGAAAAAATTCCAGCACAAATCTGGGCGCAATCATGCGAAGATATTCAATCTGCAAAAATTTTATTTTTTTCCCTGCTGGTTCATGCCGAGTCTGAAGACTGGGATTCTTTGAAAACTTATTTTCAAACGACGCTTGATGCACAAGATTTCGTCACCTTGAATGACTGGGTCAATGCTTTACTGTCACTTAAGGGATGGATTCGTTTGCCGTTATTCAATCATGTAGTACCCACTCTTCAAGCAATGCAAGAGAATGAAAAAAATGATTTTTTCAAACAAATCCTTCACATTATAAAAAATAACAAACGTATAAACCTTTCTGAATATCTACTTTATGCACTCGCTAAACTTCGCTTAACCAATGAAAAAAAACGACCCCGGATTAATTCACTCAAAAAAATAAAAACCGAAATCGAATATTTATTTGTCACACTGGTACACAGCGCCCACGCCGATCCAAAGACCGCTCAACGTCAGTATCAAAATATTATCGGTCAATTTGCTTTTGGTGAAGTGGCAAAAATTAACCAGGATGAATTTGACCCAGTCATTTTACATAACGCCCTGCTACAGATTTCTCAGCTCTCACCACTATTACAAAAGTCGGTCATTCAAGCAATGACCGATTGTGTGCTATGGGATAATGAAATCTCGGTTGATGAATACGAATTGGTTCGAACAGTTTGTGATTATCTGGATACGCCCGTACCGGTATTAACTTGAATTCGTGTTAATTAAACAGCGCTGCAAAACCCCATGCGTTCAGTCATATTAATTGCTGAACGATAAGTCACTGGGAAACAATGAACTTGGCTCTCGATCTTGACTAGCGTTCCGCTATAAATTAATGCATGATCTAACAATAAACTTAAATGATACAAAATTTAAAGTATGAATAAGATTAAACTCACCGAATATAGCCATGGCGCTGGATGCGGTTGTAAAATTTCGCCACAGGTTTTGGCTGTCATCCTCAAGAGCTCATTCCCCAAGACCACAGATCCCAAATTAATCGTCGGCAACCAATCCAAAGACGATGCGGCTGTTTATGATCTGGGTGATGGTCGTGGTGTCGTCAGCACAACCGATTTTTTTATGCCCATTGTCGATGACCCCTTCGATTTTGGCCGCATCGCAGCAACCAATGCTATCAGTGACATTTATGCCATGGGTGCAAGACCGCTGATGGCCATCGCCATCCTAGGTTGGCCTATCAATAAACTTTCCGCTGAAGTGGCAGCCAAAGTCATCGATGGCGGTCGCACAGCCTGCGCGGATGCAGGCATTGTGCTGGCGGGTGGCCATAGCATTGATTCACCAGAACCTATATTTGGCTTAGCCGTCACCGGAGAAGTCCCATTAAATCAATTAAAACGAAACAATAAAGCTACCGCTGACAGTAAATTATATCTCACCAAACCGTTAGGGATAGGTATCTTGACCACGGCTCAAAAACAAAAAAAATTATTACCAGCGCACGCCAATATTGCTCGTGATCTGATGTGTACGCTGAATAAAATCGGCATCGAACTTGCTGCAATTGATGGGGTAGTCGCGTTAACCGATGTCACAGGTTTTGGCCTGCTGGGACACCTCATCGAAGTTTGTGAGGGCAGTAACCTCCAAGCCCACCTCAATATTGATAATGTACCGGTGATCAAGGAAGCCATCCACTATCAAAAACTTGGCTGTATTCCTGGTGGCACCGAAAGAAATTATCAAAGTTATGGACACCATCTGGCTGAAATTACTGAATTGCACAAACAAATCCTCTGTGATCCACAAACCAGCGGCGGTCTACTTATTGCCGTGAATGGTGCATCAGAAAATGAAGTGAAACAATTACTCGAGCAACACGGTGTCAAAGCCAAATCCATCGGCTCCTTACAAAACTACCAACAGGACTATAGAGTGATCATTGAATCCTGAAAAGCAATTAGCGAGAATGGAACTAGATGCATTATTAGTTAGCGAACTCATTGGCAAGGTTCGGCAATATCAGTTAAATCCAAAATATGCCTTTATGAAGCCATTAAAAATATTATTGCAATCGGCAATTGATGCTTATCCTCAAGCCATTATCAAAGAATTACTCATAAGAAGAACGCGCCCAAAAAAAGCAGGAAAACCAATAATAAGAGTACAAAATAACTAATTTTTCACAGACATCTATCATCGAGTTGGCGGGCATAATAGTAAGGCAATTGAATGCTAACGGTATTGAGGTTGTTCTGGTTGGTGGCTTAGTAGTGGAATTTTATAGCAAAAATATCTAGTTTCTATTCAATATTCTGGTTCTGCTCACGCAATAGAAATATAAAACACATAATATTCAATATGTTAACTGCTTATAAATTGACTTAAAAACACACTACGTCACCACTTGGATAATTTGTATCTGTAGCACTATTCTTCAGCCATTCTGCTTTCAATAAACTGAATCATTTCTTCATTTTGAACCCGGTGATAAATTTCTTCCACCGATAAACTTAAATC
>CAZKUH010000034.1:0-11231 GCA_964555895.1 uncultured Enterobacterales bacterium | reverse complement strand
CATGGGATATGGTGATTTCAAATTACTCGCTGCCCTCGGAGCCTGGCTAGGATGGCAATTTTTGCTGCCATTAATTATTATCGCATCAATTTTAGGCGCAATTGTTGGTGGTCTTTCTATGCTGATTTTCAAAGGCAGTAATAAAATACCTTTTGGCCCTTATTTAGCGGCTTCAGGATGGATCATGTTGTTGTGGGGGCCACAGCTTGTTCACGCCTACTTGAAGTGGGCCCATCTGCTATAATCACTCGATATTTTAGAGCGTTGAGTGTCCGCTTCAATTAACAGCAGCTTCAGCAAAAATCTTTTTTTAAGTTTAATGGATATGCAGCAAAACATCGTCAGGCATTTAAAGTGAAACAAAACCGCCATGGACAAACATAATTACCTGGTCATTCTAACTGGCGGTATTGCCAGTGGAAAATCTACCGTTGCTGGTTTTTTTGTAAAAAAAGGCATTGTGGTTATTGATGCCGATAAAATAGCTCATGATGTGGTCAAGCCGCTTCAACCCGGATGGCATAAAATCAAAGAACACTTTGGTGAAGTATTTTTCCATGCGGATGGCTCTCTAAACCGAGAAAAATTGCGCCTGCTTATCTATGAATGTAAGGAAAAGAAGCAACAGTTGGAAGCTATCCTTCATCCATTAATTAGCCAAGAAATGGAACATCAGTATGGGCTTGCTTCATCGCCATACATAATTTTTGATATACCTTTATTTGCTGAAAATGCCGACTATTATCTTCAGCATTATCCTATTGATAGTGTATTGGTTGTCGATGCCCCTGTTGAATTACAAATTTCCCGACTGTTCAAACGTGATGGTATAAAGCGCCGGGAAGCACTGAAAATAATTCAATCTCAAGCATCCAGAGAACAACGTAATGCGCTTGCTGATACCTGTCTGTTGAATACTTCAAACTTGCAAGATTTGCAGAAAAGTGTAAATTCCTTACATTTAAAGTATTTGTCAATAGCTACAAAGACCTGTAGAAATGCGATATGATAGGCGCAATTGTTTCAATTTGAAATAGTTTTCCGCCATCGCACATCTGAAGCTAGGATGACACTGTTTCAAAAATGAAAAATAATTTTACCGCAAACTGTATTGACAATGTTGTCAGCAAAATATTCATCTAAAAAAGAGATAGTCTTTAAAATTTTATGTCGACAATTATTTACGAATTTCCGACCAATCAACAAACGAGAAAGTTTCTCCGGCTGGAGCAAGCCTTTAAAACGGTTCGCGAGCTGATGGATATGCAACAACCCGCCACGCAGAAAGCTGCGCTTTTTAAAATGATGGAAATTATAGATTTTTTTGAAAGAAATGATATACGTTCTGAACTACTCAAAGAACTTGAAAGGCTACAGCAAACCATGCAGGTTCTTATCGATAATCCCGAAGTTGATTCCTCAAAGTTGAATTACTTTATGAACCAGCTAGCTAAACTGAGCAGTTCATTAACACTTGAGGGCAGACCTTGCGAAGAATTAAAAAATGATGATTTTTTAACCATTGTCCGGCAAAAATGGAGTTTGGGTGCATCTTTATGTAGTTTTGATTCGCCACAAATCAGATACTTTGTTTCCATGGGTACAGATTATACTTTTCCCAGGTTAAGTGCATGGATGGAAAAAATAAAAATATTCCGCACCAGTGTTAATGTCATCCTGCGTTTATATCGAGAAGCAGGGTATTTCAACAACCGTATTACACAAAATTTAAATTATCAGGAATCTATTGATACTAAAATAAAAATGATCGCCATAAAGATTCCGTTAGAAATCCCTTATGTACCCGAAGTAAGCCTCGGAGCCCGCCGCCTAAGTATGCAATTAAAGGCTGTTATTGACTCAACAGCCTCTGAAGATATTGAAATTCAATTCGCGATTGCGCATTATAGAGCCTGAAAATTTATTCATCACCAAGAAATAAAATATGACATCACCCATTCAATGCAAAATCAACAAACAAAAGCCCTCAGTAACTAAAATTGTTGCCTGTCCCGGTTGTAAAAAATCGGTAAAATTGCAAAAGGACAATATTTACCGTCCTTTTTGTTCGAGACGCTGTAAATTAATCGATCTGGGGGAATGGGCCAGTGAAGGGCATAGAATCCCGGGTGAACAAGCATTTATCCCTGAAGACCCTCAAGGGACTGAAGATTAAGCCATATTTTCCAATAGAAATTCAACGATAAATTGATTCGCTTGGGGAAAGCTATATTCGCTTAATTCAGTCAATTCTATCCAGCGTAGTGGCTGTCCTTCTTTGCCAACGACACTCCCTGAAAAGTCTTCAACCAGGTAGATTTCAAGAGCTACTTTTTTATCTGGGTAGCTAAAAGGAATGCAAAACAGTGCCTTTGCAACATTGATGTGAATGTCGAGTTCTTCAAACAACTCTCTTTGTAGCGCCTGTTCGACACTTTCACCTGCTTCAACTTTACCACCTGGGAATTCCCATTTGCCACCTTGGTGTAAATGATTTAAACGTTTACTGATTAATATTTTGTGCTGATGGAAAATCACACCGACGGCAACATGAACTGTATTCACCGGTAAATTAATCGGTTTGTGTAGATTGCTCACTTGACTCAATATTTGTCCTGCATGCTGCTTAGGCTATTGATTCAGCTTACCATGACAATGCTTGAATTTTTTTCCAGAACCACAGGGGCAAGATTCATTGCGGCCAATTTTTCGACCACTTCTAACATACGGATCCTGTGCTTCAATAGCAGAATCCTGCTCTCCACCGCCTTCTGCAGTTAACGCCGAAGCCGTGTCATGCTGGAAATTCATTTCCGCTTCTGCGGCCGCTCGTCTCTGCGCTTCCAGCACTTCAACATCTTCTTCCCGTCGTACCTGAACCTTTGAGAGGATCATGATAACGTCAAACTTGAGCACATCCAGCATCTCAGAAAATAATTCAAAAGCTTCTCTTTTATATTCCTGTTTAGGATTTTTTTGGGCATATCCTCGAAGTCCAATACCTTGACGGAGATAATCCATGGAGGCCAGGTGTTCCTTCCAATGACTATCCAGATTTTGTAACAATACCTGCTTTTCAAAATGACGCATCATTTCTGAACCAATCATTTCTTCCTTACTGGCAAAATCATCCAAAATAGTTTGCAGAATTTTTTCTCTCAAGGTTTCTTCATGCAAATCATCATCATCTTCAAGCCATTGAGATATGGGTAATGGCAAGTTAAAATCATTTTCCAGACGTTTTTCTAAAGCGGTGATCTCCCACATTTCCGCAATGGATTGTGGAGGAATATAATCATCGATAGTCGCGTTAACCACATCCGCTCTAAATCCGGCGATAATGTCAGAAACATCTTCCGTGGACATGAGTTCATCACGTTGTTCATAAATCACTCGTCGCTGATCATTGGCGACATCGTCATATTCGAGTAATTGTTTACGAATATCAAAGTTCCGTGCTTCGACCTTTCGCTGAGCATTTTCTATGGCTTTGGTAACCCATTTATGTTCGATGGCTTCCCCTTCTTCCCAACCCAGGCGCTGCATCATGCTGGCCATTCTGTCTGAGGCAAAAATTCTCATTAAGTTGTCTTCAAGCGATAAGTAAAAACGACTTGAACCAGGATCTCCCTGACGGCCCGAGCGCCCCCGTAACTGATTATCTATTCGACGTGATTCATGACGCTCGGTACCAATAATAGCCAAACCACCGGCATCTAATACCGCTTGATGGGTCTCTTGCCATTTTTCCTTGATTTTGTCTATTTGTGCTTCAGTCGGGTTTTCCAGCACATCAATTTGCGCCTGTGGATTACCACCCAGCACAATATCTGTACCCCGACCGGCCATATTAGTTGCTATTGTTACAGTCCCCGGGATACCAGCTTGGGCAATAATGTCCGCTTCCCTTTCATGAAACTTGGCATTTAGTACATTGTGTTTGACACCTTCTTTATCCAGAAATATGGACAAATATTCAGAAGCTTCGACGGAAGCTGTACCCACTAAAACCGGACGTTTTTGATCGCGGCAATGTTGAATATCCCTGACAATAGAGACAAATTTTTCTTTTTGTGTAAGAAAAACCAAATCTCCCATGTCATCTCGAATCATCGGTTGGTTTGTAGGAATAACAATTACTTCAAGTGCATAAATTTGTTGTAATTCAAAAGCTTCGGTGTCTGCAGTACCCGTCATGCCGGAGAGTTTTTCGTATTGTCGAAAATAATTCTGGAAGGTTATGGATGCCAGAGTTTGACTCTCTGATTGAATATTAACCCCTTCTTTGGCTTCTACAGCCTGATGCAAGCCTTCTGACCAGCGACGTCCTGGCATGGTTCTACCGGTGTGTTCATCGACAATAACAATTTCGTTCTCCTGAACAATATAATCCACATCATTCTGAAAAATAGCATGCGCACGCAATGCCGCGTAAACATGATGGATCAAGGCAATGCTGGAACTATCAAACAAATTTCCATTTGACTCAAGTAAGCCAAGTTCTTTGAGCAGAATTTCCGCTTTCTCCTGCCCTTCTTCGGTAAGGTAGACCTGCTTATTTTTCTCATCAACCGAATAGTCACCCTTTTCAACCACAATGGGGTCACCTTTATCATCTTCGCCTTTTTCCAGTTGTTTTTTTAACTTGGGAATGATTTTATCAATTTTGGTATAAAGATCAGTACTGTCATCAACGGCTCCCGAGATAATTAACGGTGTCCTTGCTTCATCAATTAAAATTGAATCCACCTCATCAATCACTGAGAAATTCAAGCCTCGCTGGACTTTTTCCTCCAGGCTAAAGGCCATATTATCCCGCAGATAATCGAAACCATACTCATTGTTAGTACCATAGGTTATGTCGGCATCATAGCCAGCTTTTTTGTCTTCAGGCGATTGTCCACTGATGATGATGCCAAGCGTCAAACCTAACGCCTCATACACGGGACGCATCCATTCCGCGTCACGTTTTGCCAAATAATCATTGACCGTAATGACGTGCACGCCTTTTCCAGATAATGCATTCAGGTAAACGGGTAAGGTCGCCACCAATGTTTTACCTTCCCCCGTCCTCATTTCTGCAATTTTACCGCTATGCAGAACCATGCCACCAATCATTTGCACATCAAAATGCCGTAACCCAAGTGTTCTTTGACTCGCTTCTCGAACGACAGCAAAAGCTTCTGCCAAAATATCATCGAGTGTTGCTGAATCTGCTAATCGCTGTCTAAACTCCTGGGTTTTTTGTTTTAATTGTTCATCAGAGAGTTTTTTTACTTCTGCTTCAAATTTATTAATTTCAATAACTATTTTACTTTGTTGCCGTAGAAAACGTTCATTTCTACTGCCAAAAACTTTTTTTACCAGTTTCCCTAACATCAGGTTATTACCGATTAGTGGGCAATCTCAAGTTTCAAAACTTAAGCTCACCGTTGAATACAAACGGTCATCATTTAATTTATGACCACAAATTTAAATAGTGCGCTAAAATGTGAATGGGATGCTGCTTTAATTTTAATCTCCAACCCCAAATTCGATTCAGACTGAAAACCCTGTGAGAAATAAACGGGGGCTTATTAAAATACACATTTTAAACAAGATACTCTCAAGATTTTATCAGTGTCTGATATGGGGCGTAGAATACAGGATTCAAGGGTCGTTCGCTACTTTTGTTCCACCGCAATTGAGAAAATTATTGGTACTTGGTCATGGGCTCTTAGCGGCTGTAACATCAACAAAAGCTGGATATGTACCTGAGCGTTAAAGACGCAGGATTTTAACAGCTGAAACCTGCATCTATCATGTGTATAGATAAATTAAGATTTCTTTCCTCTTCTCCAGACATATTTTTTTGGATCAACCGGTTTGCCATTTTTCAATACTTCATAATGAACATGCGGTCCTGTCGATCGACCGGTAGAACCCATTTTTGAGATAACCTGTGCTTTTGCGATCACCTGCCCGGGACGAACCAATATTTTTTCATTATGTCCGTAGCGCGTTTTAATACCGTTACCATGATTGATTTCCACGGTAAGACCATAACCCCATTTGTTGCCGACAAAACTCACCACGCCTGCGGCAGTGGCAATAATAGGATCGCCTTCTTTGCCCGCAAAATCCATTCCCTCATGCCAGGCAGGATTACCTGTAAAGGGATCAATTCGTTTGCCAAATTGAGAAGAATTCCAGCCTCTTTTTACCGGTCTGCCAGAAATATAGCTAGCTATATCCATTTCACGGTTAAGAAGTACTGACTCCAAAATAGAAATTTGTTGCCTTTTGCTCAAAAGATTTTGATCAACCTTATCCAAAATTTTGTTGAGACTCATTCTATCCTGTTGCATTAACAATAGATTTTTTTCCGGTCCGCCCACCGCGGGTATTGAGTCAAAATCAAATTCGCCAGCATCAATACCTGCCACCGCCAGCAACCGCTTGCCTACGGCATTAATACGCAGAACTTCTGATTGAACAACGCCAACACGTTTGGTTATTTCATCCAGCTGTAGTTGAGATTCCTGTCTGGCGTCAAGCAACGATTCATCTGCCAACTGAATTTGTTTTTGCATAGAATCCAGAGCTTGCTGGGTGTAATTAAAATTTACCGATCGAGAGGTCACCCATTGATAGGTCAAAAATGACGCACTCGCCGGCAGAATAATTAATGCGACAAATAGTAACAATCGAATACGCCAACCATTAAATGAATAGCGATTCATACCTTCAGTAGTATGATGAAGTATCGTTAACTTCATATGTTTTCAGCACCTTTTTAAATTTACAACAAAAGCTTTTTCAATGTAGAACAAAAGCTTGCTCAAAACTCAGTCCTACCCTAATATAAAGCAAATCTTCTTCGAAAAATGTGACTTTGCCGAACTTAGTCTGCATTTTTATCAGAATCTAAGAGATTTTAGAGATAATCTGAGTTACTCGCTTAACTTTGACTATTCAATAGACTATGAATTATAGTACTTTTTTATTATTTTACCCGTTTCTACACTGGCGCAAACGCTATTTCACCACAGGTTAGCTATGCATTTCAACAAAATGAATGAAATTAATCAAGTAAATACGGAAACTGTTGATGGTATTCAACGTTCTCTAAAGGCTTTCAGACACTCTCGAGCACATCCGGAAAGTATAAACGAACTGGTCAGTCATGCGCAAAGTCAGAGCAAAAACTCACTGAAAACTATTCTGCAAACCTTGGCATTAAAGACCGCTCAAAAAAATACCATACTGCACGCTATTCCCGAGCAATATGTTAAAGCAATCACAGATCACCATTTGGCGCGCAATAAACTGTGCCTTTTCACCGCTAATGCAGCCATAGCAACCCAACTCAGATATATCAAAACAGATATTCTGCATACCCTGAGAAAATCTGGATTATGTAGCATCATCAATATTGAGATTAAAGTAAAACCTTAAAAGTCGTCATTCCCTCTGCTTTCGGCAAACAATAAAAAACCGACTCATGTCGGTTTTTTATTGTTTGCTTCTAACTAAACTGAATGCTGGATAACTAAGTAGCCAAACTGGGATTCACAATATAGGAAATAGGAGCACTTTCTGCATCATCATAAGATACCAGCTCCCAAGCTTCTTCATCAGCGACGAGGGTACGTATCAACAGATTATTAAGCTTGTGCCCTGATTTATAACCTTCAAATGCTCCTACCAGTGATTTGCCCAATAAATATAAATCACCAATAGCATCCAGCGCTTTGTGTCGGACAAATTCATCGTCATAACGCAATCCATCTTCGTTAAGAACACGGTAGTCGTCCAGTGCAATGGCGTTATCCATTGAAGCACCTAGGGCTAAATTGTTATCCCGCAGTATTTCCATATCCCGCATAAAACCAAACGTCCTAGCGCGACTGACCTCTTTAACAAAAGAAGTGGAAGAAAAATCAATATCCGTCCGTTGATTAGATTTTGCGAAAACCGGATGATTAAAATCAATACCAAATCCTACCTTAAACCCCTCATAGGGTTCGAAAGCAGCGAGCTTGTCATCTTCACGAACTTCTACACGTTTTTTGATGCGAATAAATTGTTTTGCTTTACTTTGCTCTTCAACCCCTGCCGACTGGATGAGAAAAACAAAAGGTCCCGCACTACCATCCATAATGGGCACTTCCGGCGCACTCACATCAATATAAGCATTATCAATTCCCAAACCAGCCATCGCTGAAAGTAAATGTTCGACTGTTGAAATACGCACATCATCTTTCATTAAGCAAGTCGACATGGTGGTATCACCGACATTTTCTGGACGGGCATCAATTTCGACCACTGGATCCAAATCTACGCGGCGGAAAACAATACCAGTATCTACAGCAGCCGGTCTTAAAGTAAGATAAACTTTCTCACCCGTGTGTAATCCTACACCTGTTGCTCGAATAACTGTTTTCAATGTTCGTTGTCTTATCATTTACTTTTAACCTGAATGTATATACAAAACCAGTAACACACTATCTACTCACGTCCCTGTATATTCCAGATCAAAGTCAAAATTATTCACTTTAACTCAATCATCTTTTTTGCAAAACAAGATAAATTCCATTCCATCCCACCCTGTTTCGTTTTTAACCAAATAAAATAGAATTAGTCGTACTGCTCAAAAATTGACCAATATCATAACATAAAACACTTGTTTGAAAAATAAACTCGTGCAATTTTTACATATTTATGACAATTTTTGTGGATTAAAGCGCATTTTGCCCCAGAGTCTGGTTAATTATTCTGTTTTCTTAAAAATGCTGGAATATCAAGATAGTCCATATCGCTCCCAACAGCCTGTTTGGTCTGATTTGGTTTACGAATAATAGTGGGTGTATCCAAATTTCCGTAATCAAGATCAGTATTTACCAGCTTATTATTTTCTACAATTTTTATGGGCTCATCCATCATTGAGAATTTTTCTCTTCCCAATCCTGTCGCCACAACGGTAACGCGCAATTCACTGTTAAGATCATTGTCGATAGCTGTCCCGAGTACTACCGTTGCATCTTCTGACGCAAACTCCTGGATAATGTTACCAACTTCCGCAAATTCATCGATACTGATGTCATCACCGGCCGTAATATTGACCAGAATACCTCTTGCACCTGCCAGATCCACATCTTCGAGGAATGGGCTTGCAATTGCTAGTTCAGCGGCTTCACGTGCTCGATTTTCTCCCAAACCAATGCCATTACCCATCATTGCCATGCCTTTTTCTGACATCACTGTTCGCACATCGGCAAAATCGACGTTGATCAGACCCGGTCGCGTTATCAACTCTGCAATACCTTGGACGGCGCCATGCAAAACACTATTTGCCGCCTTAAAAGCTGCAGTCAATTGCGTGCCTTGAAGGTTCGAAAGCAATTTATCGTTAGGTACAATGATGAGACTGTCCACATGCTTTCGCAGTTCTTCAATACCACCTTCAGCCACTGTCATGCGTTTTTTCATTTCAAAGAAAAAAGGTTTTGTCACCACTGCGACAGTCAAAACACCCATCGAACGAGCAATTTCTGCAACTACCGGAGCCGCACCGGTGCCCGTTCCACCACCCATACCAGCGGTAATAAATACCATGTCGGTACCTTGTAGCACTTCTTCAATTCGCTCACGATCCTCCAATGCAGCTTGCTTGCCGACTTCTGGATTTGCACCTGCGCCCAAACCTTTGGTAATATTTGAGCCTAATTGAATGCAGGTTCTTGCGCTGGAAATTGAAAGTGCCTGTGCATCGGTATTGGTACAAATAAAATCAACACCATCAATTTCTGACTCCAACATATGCTCAAGTGCATTGCCACCGCCACCACCTACTCCGATAACCTTGATCGTCGCCTGAGCGACTGGATTATCGATTAACTGAAACATGTTTGTAGACATGTTGTGTACCCCCTTTGGTTAAAAAAATGTTATCAAAAACTAAACTTGTAAATTTTCATGCAAACCACATCTTCCTCATAATTTAAATATGACAAAGTATTTTCCTAAAACCCGTTAAACCAGGATTTCATTTTACGCCACAAATCAGATACTGGATTTTTCCAGCCAATATCCACGACTTGTTCATTTTGCTGTTGTTTACCGTAAAGTAGTAAACCAACACCCGTACTATGAATAGGATTTTGTACGACATCAGTCAAACCAGTAACTTGCTGTGGCATACCCAGTCTCACCGGCATATGGAACACTTCTTCAGCCAGTTCAATCGCCCCTTCCATTTTGGATGCGCCACCCGTTAGCACAATGCCAGCCGCAACCACTTCTTCATAACCACTGCGTCTGAGTTCTGCTTGCACCAGACTGAACAATTCTTCGTAACGAGGCTCGACCACTCCCGCCAAAGTTTGTCTCGATAAACGACGAGAGGGTCTTTCACCCACACCCGGCACCTCAATACTCTCTTCCAGACTTGTAAGCTGACGCAGTGCGCAGGCATATTTCATTTTAAGATCTTCTGCGTGCTGCGTCGGTGTCCGCAACGCTACAGCGATATCATTGGTCACCTGATCACCGGCAATCGGGATCACTGCGGTATGCCTTATTGCACCCTCAGTAAAAACCGCTATATCGGTTGTTCCACCACCAATGTCCACCAGACAAATACCCAAATCTTTTTCATCTTCAGTCAATACCGAGTAACTGGAAGCGAGTTGTTCTAAAATCACATCATCAACTTCCAGGCCACAACGGTTGATACATTTGACAATGTTCTGAGCAGCACTCACCGCACCGGTAACCATGTGCACTTTTGCTTCTAATCTCACCCCGGACATACCAATGGGTTCTCTGATCCCCTCTTGGTTATCAATGATGAATTCCTGGGGAAGAATATGCAGAATTCGCTGGTCAGCCGGGATAGCAACTGCTCTGGCTGCATCTATTACCCGTTCGATATCCTGATGCACAACTTCTTTATCTCGAATGGCGACCACACCTGAAGAATTCAGGCTTCTGATGTGGCTACCCGCAATACCTGCGTAGACTGAATGGATCTGACAGCCCGCCATAAGCTCCGCTTCTTCAATCGCCCGCTGGATAGACTGCACTGTCGATTCAATATTAACCACCACGCCTTTCTTTAATCCTGAAGAAGAATGAGAACCTAAGCCAATTATATGTATGCCATCTTCTTCATTTATTTCTCCGACGATGGCAACCACTTTCGAAGTACCAATATCGAGACCCACGATTAAATTTTTTTCCAGTTCTTT
>CAZKUH010000033.1:0-11267 GCA_964555895.1 uncultured Enterobacterales bacterium | reverse complement strand
AAAAGTTTCTTCATTATGGATATAATGCTATGATTATTGCCATGGTGATGATCGTTAGAGCCAGTTTCGATTGTGCCAGCAAATATTACACTTTACTTAAAATGGACTCAAATGCCATTCATACAATATGAAAAGGAATTAGTATGTCACTTGTAATGGTCGTTGATGATGACGAATCGATACTTCGTCTGATAGGCGAAATCATGAGAAAGGAAGGGTATCAGGTACTTCAGGCCGAGGATGGAGAAAAAGCCTTTGCGCTTTTTCAGCAAAAACCCTGTGATTTGGTGATCACCGATTTGTTGATGCCAAATAAAGAAGGCCTCGAACTCATTCAGGAATTAAGAGGCATAAAACCCAATGTTAAAATTATCGCCTACTCTGGTGGTGGTCAGTTAGAACCTGATGATTATCTGGATTTTGCTAAAGGTATGGGGGCTGATAGAGTCTTCAGCAAGCCGATATCTATTATTGATTTAAAACAAGCTGCTTCACAATTGCTTGATGAGATTGAATCAAGCTGAGCCTTAGATTTGTTCTACTTTTGTTGTCCCCGTGGATTCTGGTATCGAATAGTGAACCAGAATCTACTCCCTTTACCCACTTCACTACTCAGCCCCATATTGCCCCCCATAATTTCTGTCAACTGCTTGGAAACTATTAACCTTAATCTACCGGCAAAGCTGCTGGTGGTTAATTTTGAGTGGGGATCCAGTGATTCAAAAACGGCTTCTTGGGCTGGTTTGGGGATGCCAATGCCAGTGTCGGTGACCGTATATCGAATAAATTGTCGACCTTTTTCATAGATTGTATCAACATAGATGCCAATGGTACCCTCTTTGGTAAAGCGAATGGCATTTCCGGCCAAATTATATAAAATCTGGTGAATACGCTGGCGATCGCCATAACAGCTCTCAGGAACACGATCGTGAATGTGCCATTCCATCTTCAATTCTTTTGATTGTGCATGCGGTTTGAGTTCTTTAATGAGTTCACGAATTAAAACTTCCATATCGAAATCGGCTAAAAATAGTTTTAACATACCCGCGTCCAGTTTTGAAAAATCCAGTACATTTTCTATATTACTGGACATCATTTGATGGCTGCGGGTGGCAATTTCTACAACTTCGGTGGGTTCATCACCCAGTTTGGATTCGGCCAGCAGTTTTAACATACTGGAAACGCTTTTCATTGGGGAGGTGATTTCGTCACCCATCCGTGAGAGGAAGCCGGATTTTATTCGAGGCGCATGTTGAAGACGGTTTTTTTCACCTTTAACCTGCTTTAAATTTTTTCGAAAGGTATCGTTTATGTGTTCTACTTGTGTGAGCCGATTGGTCAGGGTTTCATTTTCCAGAATCAGTTTTTCTATTTCATTGGCGATATTATCGGCAACTGTTTTTTCTGTACCATTTAAAGGTAGCGCTTTTAAGGAGCCGGGTGAATCCGCCAGAGAACCAATAAAACGCCATTGACGCAATTGCTTATTGTATTGAATTATAAGCCATATGATGGTCGCCAGAACAATCAATAATGAAATCATCACACCATAAAAAGGCCATTCTTTAACATGCCGATAAGGCGTGACAGCGTTGTAGAGCATATCAAGCCGATAGCCAGATTTTTTGAGCTGCGCAGGAATATCCAGGGTTATTTTATCTTTCAGCGATTTTTCTCTAGCTTCATTTGAACTGATTGGGATGCCATCACTATGACTTAAAATAACAGGGTGAAACAATATACCAGAGAGTTCATTCACAAACGCCTGATCAAGAATAACGCCGGAGATGAGCAAGCCCCGAATTTCACCCGCGACCTGAACAGTGGCACTTTTTAACCAGGTGGGTTTGCCGCGAAACATCACCAGGCGGGGTGAGGGATCTGCTGTTGGCCCAGAAAGTTGTTCGGTAATCCAGCTGGATAAACCATATGTTTCTCCTGCTCTGCTGGGGGCATCTGAGAGATAGAGAGTGTTCGATTCAACGTCAAAGAAGGTAAATAATGGCAAGTTAAAGGTTTTTCGCCAGTTTTCCAGAGAACTGGCAATTTCAGAGATATGGTTGTTGATGACTAAATCTTCCACCGCTGCAGATGAAGCAAACATCTCGAGAGCTTCAAGCCGCTTATTGAGTCGTTGTGCTAATTGTGCATTAGCAAATGATTGCAAATAATTTTTTTCGGTGACGGCGGCATTGCTCAAATCCTCTGAAAATTGATAAAGAGAGATATAGATTAATATGACCAGCGTGATTAAAAAAATAACCGGCATGAAAAAAAATTTGATACTGGAATTCAAGTGTTCATCTCCTTCAGCGATCTTGCTTGAACAGTGCTTGTTGTTTTTGCTCTGCTAAAATTTAACTTATTGTTGTTGATACTTTACCATATTCAATAAAGTGCGATTATAATGACAATCGGTAAAGCACTTCTGTGATTGACTCAGCAGATATCCATTAATATAGTCAATTTCTGTTGTTCGCTTGAACAAAACATCCTGTGCCATTGACGAGAAATTACTTTTGGTCGCCAGACAGACTTGTTTTACCTGAGCCAGCATCTGTTGGTAATCTAGAAACAGGTGCTTATCGTATGCTATTTCACAGCATTCCTCGACTATTTTTTCTACAATCGACCAATGGTTATATTGCAACAAGTCACCATTTCTGCACTGCAACAGTGCAGAAAGTGGATTAATGGCTGCGTTTATGATTAGTTTTTGCCATAGTTTGAGATAAATATCCTCACACCAGTTATCAAAAAAATGACTGTCAACCAAGCGTAAACAATGATTTTTTAGCATTATATCTGTCCTGGAATCTAACTTTTGTAAAGAACCGATCAGGCAAGATCCGCTACCACTATAAATGATGCTAAAAGGGGCTGTTTTAAGCACGCCATGTGAATTAACCGCATGAAAAAATTGATTTTTTATCAAGGAAGGGTGTTTCTTGAGTGGTTTTTTTTCAACAGCCATACCGTTTTGCATCAATACAATAACTGTACGCCGGGTGATCGCATGAATGACGGCAGTCAAGGCCGCTTCTAACTGGTAGGCCTTAACACAGACCAGCAGCATGTGTATGTTTTTTTGCTGTAGTCTAGTGGGCGTGACGGTGAATTCCTGCTGCTGGAACTGATGGCCATATTTTATGGTCACTTTTTGTTTTGAAAGCGGTTTTTTTTCAGGCCTTGAAAGCAACGTGACATCATAACCTTGTTTTTTTAAACGCATGGCACAGAACAGTCCAATAGCACCTGTGCCGAGAATATGAATGGGTAATTTTTGTCTAGTGGTCATTTGTTAACCAGAATTCAGGATTATTAATAATAACACTTAATATTAACAGTTAAATGCTGAAATATAGACTATATAACTGACTAGGTGTACAGTAAAGTTTCATACCCATAATCCATTCATCTTGAATGATTGTGGGTAAAGTTCAGAATTTTAATGGAGCAGTTATTTTTTCATGATTATCAACGATGAAAATGCGCGAGCTTATGCCGTGTCCGCCATGGTTGCAAGTGAATTGCATTCCATGACTGATGTGGCTAAACAAGTTTCTATTATCGCAAAAAATGCCAGAGCGCTTGCTATACGCGCTGGTGAAAGTGTTGCTGGCTTTAGAGCCATTACCGGTTTTATCGAAGAAATCTCACAATTTTCGTCTCAGCGGGGTGAAGCAATCGACCAAATGGCGACCGATTTATCCAGAATATCGGTCGATAACATTCGCATGAGCGATGCCCTGTTCAGATTCAATCAAGTTTTTCATAGTGGCGCTAAATATAGCCATTCATTATTGCAGCGATTACAATTTTTAAATGATTCTTCTGAAGCATTGGTAAGGAAATTCAGACGTTCCATTCGACGATTGAAAACAGAAATTGAAGAAATAGGCGGTCAACTTAGGGGGATACAATTGATGGTAACCAGTTCCAGAGTTGAAGCTTCGGGAGCGGGCGATTTTCGGGAAGGACTCAATTCAGTGGCAGAACAATTGGATAAAGCCTATGAGACCATGTACGCGCATATCTCAAAAGCGCGATCCATGATGCAAAATATACGAGTGGAGCAAATATGAAGGCGGAAACTTTATTTCAGGGTGCACGACACCAGTGGGTGGTATTTGGCAGAGATTTGGAAAAACCCGAAAAAATTATCGATACTAATCAATATTTGGTGAAGTCTGGCGATCATGCCTTATTGATGGACCCGGGTGGTATTGAAATTTTTGCGCCGATGTTAACCGCGCTGCTAAGAGAAGTTTCTCTTGAAAATATTACGGATATTTTTGCTTCGCATCAGGATCCGGATATTATTTCGTCTTTGGGTTTATGGGATAAGGCACTACCCAATGCCAAATTGCATTCTCCCTGGTTATGGGAAGGCTTTATACGTCATTTTGGTATGGAGAACATGAGTTATAACCCTATTCCTGACGAAGGTGGCCCCTTAAGAATCGGTGAAATTGAATTGCAACTGATACCAGCTCATTATGTTCACTCGTCCGGTAACTTCAGTGTTTATGACCCTATTGGAAAAATCCTCATGAGTGGTGATGCGGGTGCTGCGCTAGAGGCAATAGATGCCCCTCTTTTTGTTGATGATTTTGAAGAACATATTCCTAAAATGAAAGGTTTTCATCAGCGTTGGATGCCGTCTAATCGCGCAAAAAATGACTGGATAAATCGTGTCCGTGCGTTAGATGTTGAAATTTTGGCACCCCAACATGGCCGTCTTTTTAAAGGCGACAATGTCCGTCGTTTTCTGGACTGGTTTGAAGCCTTGAATGTTGGGACGGCCGTATCCTGAGCAACAGCGGTTAGATAATTATTGTTGGAATTTTGTTGAATGTTTTGTGGCAAGCGCAAATATCTGAGATAATTATTGCTCAAGTTCTTGTTGAGAAACCCCGTGTCAATTAAATACAGCAAAAAGCTGAATGACAAGAAGCAGTCGTCAAAATCAGTCAGCAACAAACTCCAGAAAAAATTACGTCGCAAGGTCGGCCAAGCTATCCAGGATTTCAACATGATTGAGCCTGGCGACAGGGTGATGGTTTGTCTCTCTGGTGGCAAAGACAGCTATACTTTATTGGATATTTTGTTGGTGTTGAAAAATCATGCACCCATAGATTTTGAGATTACAGCGGTAAATCTAGACCAGAAACAACCCGGATTCCCTGAGCAAATATTGCCGCAATATTTGAAATCTCTTGGCGTCGATTACCATATTATCGAAGAAGATACTTATTCTATTGTTAAAGAAATTATTCCAGAAGGCAAGACAACCTGCGGTCTATGTTCAAGATTGCGCCGCGGTAATCTGTACAGTTATGCGGCAACGCATGGTTTTAGCAAAATAGCGCTGGGTCATCATCGCGATGATTTAATTGAAACCTTGTTTTTAAATTTGTTTTTCGGGGGGCGATTACAGGCAATGCCACCCAAACTCAGAAGTGATGATGGCAGAAATATTGTCATCAGACCCTTGGCATACTGCAAAGAATCGCTTATTACCGCTTATGCCGAGCAGAAGAAATTCCCCATTATTCCTTGTAATCTTTGTGGTACCCAGGAGAATTTACAACGTCAGGTGGTTAAACAGATGTTACTCAGTTGGGAACTCGAATTTCCAGGCCGGTTGGAAAATATATTTGCGGCTATGCAAAATGTTTCTCTTTCCCACCTTATGGACAGCTCGAACTTTGATTTTTCGGCCTTGAAACCGTTGCTAAATAACGATCAGATAAAAATTTTTAACTTGTCTTAATTTAAAAAAAGGCTATGCTTTCTTTTCAAATTCTATTCTCTGAATTTCAACATAGAGGGTTATTTGAGATATTGGCAATGAGGCAATGATTGTGTGAATAAGTCGCTCGTCAAAAAACTTCATTGTGTTAACCTGTTGTCGATTAATTGAAATTTGCAGGATTCGATTTAATTAGGCTATTATGTTGAAAATCTATACATTTATTTATAATTGAAAATCAGTATTACTTTATATAAAGGAAAATTTCATGAAAAAGTTATGGTTACCACTGCTCATCGTACTGTTTGCATTAGTTTTTTTTGTTGCCGGACCCTGGTATGCCGGGCAAAAAATGGAAGCGCGCGTAGATGGTCTGGTGAAAAAATTAAATAACAATGCGATGTTTGTCATCGAAAAAACTGCCTATGACAAGGGTTTGTTTTCCGCCACAACCAAGATTAAAGTCGCAGTTAATTTTGCCGCGCTGGGGCCTGCTGCTAAACAATTAGGTTTGGCAAAAAGGGATGCCTCTTTCACCTTGGTTGGAAAAGTCAGTCATGGTCCCTTGCTCTTTGATGACGGATTTGCCTTTGCAATGGGAAATATTACTTTTCAACCCGAACTCTCTGATAAAGCGCAAAAAGGGATTAGCAGCCTTTTTGGTAGCTCGAATCCTTTTGCCTTAAATATGCGCTTTAATTGGGACGCTTCGGCAGAAATTTCAGGTTCGGTTATTGGTTTTACATCTCCTGATGGCGAGGTTAAATCCACCGCAGCAACCTTTGGTTTGAACTTGAGTAAGAATAATAGCCACCTGCAAACCCATTTTAATTGGGGTGGACTCAAGGCTGAGAAAAAAAATGATGAAGGCGCAATAAAGTCAGTAACTGTCGGTAAGATAGTATTAACATCTGATCAGGATAAAGTGGTTGAGGACCTATGGGCTGGTAATACTACTTTCAATGTGGCGCAGGTGGATTTTGCTGATTCCACTAAAGGAATCACCGGCTCTGTTGAAAATTTGAATTTATTATCCTCTGTCATTGCGGATGATGCTAAGGAATTTCTTAATGCGGTAGTTGATGTTACTTTGAAAAAAGTCATGGTTAACGCCGTTGCTTATGTTGAAGATTTACAGTACAAGGTCTCATTTGATCATATCGATGTCGCAAGTTTGCAGAGATTAACCAAAGCCATTCAAGAGGTACAGCAGGGAGGTGGTACCCCGCAAGCTATCCAATTGGCGATGGGGATGCAACTTATGGGTATCGTGCCGGAGATTATTAAAAAAGGCTTTACCCTTAGAATAGATGCATTAAATGCAAAAGTTTTAGGAGAAGAAATCAAATCTAATCTGGAAATTAAAGTCGCAGCAGGAACGGATGTCACAAAGCGCCTCGCGGCTTTAAGTGGTGTCACCGCCAAGTTAGATATCTCTTTATCCAAAGCTTTGCTGACTAAATTACCCATGGTAAATCCACAAATGTTACAAGGGTTAATTTCTCAAGGGTTCGTTGTTGAAGAAGCGGGCGTTTTGAAATCGCACGCCGAGTTTAATGGTAGCCAGCTCACCATTAATGGCAAGGTGATACCTGTTCCAGGATTGCCGGCACCACAAGCACAGCCTTAAGACAAACGTATTGAATGATGCGGGGTATAGAGTCCTGCTCATTGAGGAAATTATTGAAGAAAAAACGAGCAGGTTGTTTGCTCGTTTTTTTTGAGATAAATGTGCCCTAAAAATGATTTTTTGTAAATGGATTTTGTTTTCCAGGGAGCAATCTGACGTACTTATCCAGTATTCAGGCTACTGACGCAAAGTCGTGAGGCGTGAGATTGTCAGTGAAAATACCATCGATAGCGGCTCCCCATAACTTTAATGCACGACTTTTACTGTTGACGGTGTAAACCAGAATTTTTGGATCCAGGCTAGCCATTTTATTGATCATGCTGTTACTGCATTGACGATCAGAAAGATGAATGCTATAGAACCCTATTTCATTTTCAAATGCTGAAATTGTCTGTTCATTATCATCATGTTCAATGAGAAAGCCGAGCGAAAAATCAGCTGATACTGCTCTGACACATTGCAGTATCTTTTTGTTAAAACTCGAAATCAGCATGGGCACGGTTAGACGATAAGGTTTAATGATCCCCAAAATTGTTTCGACAAAAGGTTTGATTTCCAAAGGTTGGATGGAACTGTCAGGTTTGAGTTCGAGGTTAACAGACAGCTTTAATTTTAGGCAAAGCTCAAGGGTTTGCCTAAGTGTCGGGATAGTCTCGCCAGCATGTTTTGGAGAGAACCAGCCACCGGCATCTAAACTCGAGAGTGTCTGATAATCCATTGCTGAGACATTCCCCTTGCCATTTGTCGTACGGTTAACGGTATCGTCATGGCAAAGTAGTGGTATGCTATCCCGACTTAATTTAACATCCAGCTCTATCCATTTAAGTCCTTTATCAGCAGCATATTTAATGCCGGCCAGGGTGTTTTCAGGGGAGCACGCAGCTAGGCCTCGGTGGCCGATGAGTTGAGTCATTTGCAGTTTCATTTACTGGACCTTAACCTGGGAATAGTGCACATTTTAATACATATAACAAAACACTGTCACCCGTTAACAGTGATCAAATAAAAACTCATAGCAATAAACTTATGACCGTTAACTTTTGGGTTAGTAGTTACTTTCATGTTAGCAAAGACCCTAAGCAGGATTGACTTATTTCTGTCATATTATTGCGAAAATTATCTGTGAAAATCTAATGTCAAGAAAAAAATCCACAAAAAAAAGCTTGACAGCATTATTCTTCGGTTTGCTTTGGGATAACCTGTGCTAAGTGCTTGTTTTGCTGAAAAAGAAGCGTAACCTCTTGATAAATATAGACAATAAAATACTGTTCAAAAAACCACCAATTGATCAATAATCCTTTTACCACGCGGGTTTGCGGGGGGTGTTTGCAATTTATCCCCAAAGTTACCCACAGATTGTGTGGACACATTTCTGTAACAATTGTCAGCGTTGGCTTTGGCTTTTGACTGCCTGGGCAACGGTATAGGTTTTACCTTGTTTTAGCTTCTTATAGTTACCAAAAATCTCTTTTAATTCCCTTTTTATAAACTTACTGAGTCCGGAAATGGTGACAATAACCAGTCGGCCATCGGGAAGCAGTTGCTCATAGGCATCGTGTAAAAATAGCCAGAGCATTTCATTGCCAACTTTAGCGGGGATATTGCTCACAATGAGGTCAAAAGAGTGCTCGCGGATTTGCGCAAAACCATTACTTAAAAGTGCTACCGAATTAGTCAGCCCGTTGAGTTGGATATTTTTATTGGTATAATTTACTGCAACAAAGTCTTTATCTACCAATATGGTTTTACCTTGAGGTGCTTTTTTGGCCAAGGTGAGGCCGAGCGGGCCGTATCCACAACCCAGATCGAGAATATTATCGGTTGGTTTTGGTTCGATCTTGTTCAATAGCAGTAGCGAACCTTCGTCAATGGCACGGGGAGAGAATATACCCCAGGTGCTTGAAAATTGCATATCAACACCTGCCAGTGTTGTTTTAAAGTGGATATCCTGTCGCAGTCTGGTGAGTTGCTCAGTCGATAAATGGCTCATAAATACGGTGATGTAATGGAGATAATGGGTAGCCATATTATCGCTTATCCCTTAGAGAAAGAGAATCCTTTAGAGAAAATGAATTATGCAGTAGAATGAGGCGGGTTATTGCCGACGATAAAATATTGTGCTGAAACAGCAAAGCTGGAAATGGTGATTTAAGATGAATTCGAAAGCAAAAATGCATAGCCAATGGCTAAACATCACGACCGCTTTTGGCGTTGTGGGCGTCGTTATGGGTGCTTTTGGTGCACATGCTCTGGATGACAGAATTTCGGAACTTTCCATGCAGTTGTGGAAAACTGCGGTTTTTTATCATTTAATTCATACCTTATTATTACTGGTTGTGGCTTTTATGATGCGTTTTTATACCAGCCCCTGGTTAAAACGTTCTGCGCAGGCAACCGCTTTCGGTATTACATTATTTAGTGGTAGTTTATATCTCATGGCGGTTAGCGGGTTTAAATGGCTAGGGATTCTCACGCCCATCGGTGGTGTGGGGTTTATTCTTGGTTGGTTGTTTCTTTCTTTGAGTAGTCGAGACATTTTGAAAAATTATGAGTGAAACCCCTTGTATTCCTCTCGGCAAGCCAACAACTTATATTGACAAACTCGCCCCGACTTTATTATTTGCTGTTCCACGCGCAGAAAAAAGGAATGAATTGGGAATCAATGTTGGAGAGGCCCCCTTTTTTGGCGAAGACATCTGGAATGCCTACGAGCTTTCCTGGTTGAATAGTAAAGGCAAGCCAGAGCTCGCTTTGGCTGCATTCAGGTTTCCTTGCACCAGCCCCATGTTAATAGAGTCCAAATCTTTTAAACTCTATTTAAATTCCTTTAATCAGACACAGTTTCTTTCAGCAGAGAAAGTGCAGCAACAACTCATTTTGGATTTATCTGCTGCCTGTGGTACAAAGGCGACCATCGTGCTACAACCGGTATCTTCCATAGTAGCGCAACAGACTACTGTTTTTGAAGGTGAAGTTATTGATCAACTGGATATTGCAGTGAGTGATTATGTTTATGCACCTTGGCTTTTGCAAAATAGTTGTACCGAGGAAGTTGTTACAGAGATTTTAGTCAGTCACTTATTGAAATCCAACTGTCTGGTAACGGGTCAACCGGATTGGGGGAGTATTCAGATTAGTTATAGTGGAAAAAAAATCCAGCGAGAGGCGTTGTTAAAGTATTTGATTTCTTTTCGCCAACACCACGAATTTCACGAACACTGTGTTGAAAGAATTTATATGGACTTGCAAAAGTATTGTCAGCCGCAAAAATTGACGGTTTATGCGCGTTATACACGCCGGGGTGGGCTGGATATCAATCCATGGAGAAGCAGCCAACTCGTTGATATGGAAAATGTCCGTCTGCTGAGGCAGTAGATTTGCCTTCGCCAAATAATAAAAACCCGGGCTTGCCGGGTTTTTATTTAATAGGCAAATTATTTTATACCATGCATTAATTTATTGATTAAAGGAGCAACCAGGAAGAAAAATACACCGATTAACAATCCACCCCAAAACAGTTGATCGAATACAGCATAATATCCGTCTAATCCCCCTGAAGTCTCGCCGTGGGCAGTACCTCCTGAAGCGATGGAAGCGATTCTACCCGCCAAATAATTTCCAGTTGCGATGGAAAGAAACCAGCCACCCATGGCTAACCCGGTCTCATGCGGTCGTGCCAGTTTGGTCACCATTGATAAGCCAATGGGGGATAAACAGAGTTCACCCATGGTGTGGATCAGATAAACCAGCGTAAGAATTTCCCAAGGTATTTTTCCATTTTCACCGATAAAATATTGAATGCCGAGTACCAGACCAAAAAAGCCAAGGCCGACTCCCACCAACCCAAAAGAAAACTTTCTCGGTATCGAAGGATTCATTTTC
>CAZKUH010000032.1:0-11644 GCA_964555895.1 uncultured Enterobacterales bacterium | reverse complement strand
GTTTTGCAATTCCGCAACAAGAACTTTTGCAACGAAAGCAACTTGAAGATCAGCTGTTTGAAATTTTATTGAAAAAT
Organism: uncultured Enterobacterales bacterium; assembly: GCA_964555895.1. GTDB lineage: Bacteria > Pseudomonadota > Gammaproteobacteria > Enterobacterales > DRNA01. The sequence continues at coordinate 11,567 of CAZKUH010000032.1, read as the reverse complement.
CAGTTGATTAAAACAGATATGAAAAAGTATGCCATCTATGTTGATGAAATCAACAATGAGAGGCTAGATTATCCCGGGGAATCAATCGCTGGCTTGGGAAAATCCGTTAAAAAGAAAACAACCGATAAAATTGATGCAACATTAATCGCTTCTGAGGCTGTCATGCCGGGAATAGTATCACTCAGGTTGCAAAATAAAAAAATCAAATCCATACCGTCATCTCAAGCTGCATTCGATTCTTTGGTAGATTCACCGAAGGATGAGGGGATAAGCTCTGACGAAGAACGACAGTCAAATCAATCTATTCCTGGAGATTTTAATAAATTAACAAGCCTGGTCGAGGAAAGAAAAAAAATTAATAATGAGACAGCACCTCTGTCTCAAAAAATATCAGAGAAAGATAAACTGAAAGCGGATGATATTTTGTTACTGGTATATAAAAAAGAACAAAGAAACATGAAAAAAAGAAAATATAATTTACAAAGACGAGAGGTGGACAAGTTATCAAAAAAGAAAGTGGCGGTAAGGACGTTAACCTATAATAATATAAAAGCCACACCTAGAAAAGAAAAAACTGTGTTTGCCGAGAAGTTTGAAAATCAGGGTGAAGAGTCAAAAAATGGCCGGAAACGAAACTATAAAATAAAAATATTTGAAGCGGAAATAGAGCCTTTTGCATTAGCCAGGCTGGAAACAGGTGAATTTGTTTTATTCAGAAAGGTTTGGCGGGCAGGCGTCCGTTTAATTCAGGGGATGATCATCGACCCTGAAATCTACATTAAAAGTTTGATCGGGACAGACTTTACAAATACCTCGTTATCACAAATGGGTCGGTTAGACGTATTTTATGCAGACAATAAATTGATGTCTTTTATTTCCCCAAAATACCAGGGAATGATTGATGAGTATTATGCTATTGCTAATGAAAACAGAAATACTTTTAAAACAACCTTAAGCCCTCCATTTTCAAAAGTTTTATTGTCTTTCTCTATCGATCGTGTACCGTTAAATGCTGGTGCTAGGATTATTTATGTCGCATCATTAACCTTTGTTATTATTTTAATCGTTGGCTTGCTTATTTTTTATCGCTTGATTTTGAAACAATTGGCTCTGGTCCAACAACAAAGAGACTTTGTTTCCTCCGTAAGCCATGAATTAAAAACTCCATTAACATCGATAAGAATGTACGGTGAAATGCTGTTACAAAACTGGGTGAGTGAGGATAAAAAAAACACTTATTACCAATATATTTATGATGAAAGTGAACGACTTTCAAGACTTATCAGTAATGTGCTTCAGTTTTCCAGTATTACCCGTGATAGTTTAAAGTTGAGTATGGAATCGATTACGGTGTTTGAATTGGTTGCTTTGGTCAAATCGAAAACATTGAATCAGGTGGAGGGGAGTGGTTTTAAACTCAATATATCTTTGCAAGCAGAGGTGAAAAACTATTTATTAAAGATAGATCTTGACGCCTTTGTACAAATCATGATCAACCTTTTTGATAATGCTATCAAATTTACCCAGCATGCAAAGTTAAAGCAAATTGATCTGGTGTGTCGTTTGGAAAACGATGATAGCATCGTTTTCATTGTTCGAGATTATGGCCAGGGTATCGATCATGATCAGATGAAGAAAATATTTAAACTTTTTTATCGAGCAGAAAATGAACTTACCAGAGAAACCGTAGGTACCGGTATTGGTCTCGCATTAGTTCATTCACTTGTTTGTGCAATGGGAGCAGATATTGATGTCGTCAATGTAGATCCAGGCGTTGAATTCAGATTATATTGTCAGGCAGAAAAAAGGGAATAATGCATTATATTGACTCTTTTTAGTGATTATTACAAATTACATATTGCGAAAATCCTAGGAGTTGGCTAGGATCGGTTTTTTGCTTCAAGACATACTTTAAATGAGTGAGAAACCTAAAGCTGTCGTGTTACTTTCAGGTGGACTGGATTCTGCAACAGTATTAGCTATAGCCATGGATGAAGGCTTTGAATGTTACACTTTGAGTTTTAATTATGGTCAGCGTAGCCAGGCAGAGTTACTCGCTGCGAAATATATTGCTGAAATTTGTGGAGTAAAACAACATAAAATACTTGATTTTGATTTGGGGATGATCGGTGGTTCGGCTCTCACAGATAGTGCCATTGAGATACCGGAAGGTCCAACGTCAGGTATTCCATTAACCTACGTCCCCGCTCGAAATACCATATTCCTTTCTTTGGCACTCGGTTGGGCTGAAGTTCTTCAATCAAACCATATTTTTTTAGGTGTAAATGCGGTAGATTATTCAGGTTATCCTGATTGTCGAGCTGAATATATTACGGCTTTTGAAAATATGGCAAACTTAGCCACAAGGGCCGGAGTTGAAGGACATAAATTACATATTGAAACACCTTTGATCGATTTGACCAAGGCTGAAATTATCTTGCGAGGCATTCGATTAGGTGTTGATTATGCGAAAACCTTGTCCTGTTATCAGGCCAATGATCGCGGAGAGGCTTGCGGTGTTTGTGATAGTTGCCGACTAAGAGCAAAAGGTTTTGCAGATGCTCAAGTGGTTGATCCAACCCAATATCGAGGATGCTGATCTATCTTAAAAACCAGCGGGTGAACATAAACTTGCTGATGGAGAAATTTGAGCGCAAAAGTATTTCTTCTGTTGCGCTGTATTTATCGAGCCACATTTTCTCCTTTGTTTATGTTAAAGATTAATCTTCTATCTTTAACATAAAAATGTAGCTACCAACCATTAAAGGATTGCAAAAGAATCACTCCTGATTATTTTGCTTGATGTGTTTTAATCACAGGTTCCTGTTTCCAGATTATAATTTTCCAACTGGAACGTCTTTTAGTTTTAGCTTTTACGCCGATATAATAACGAATATTCTTTTTAAAATTGTAGTCAATTTTTAGAGGGCGGCTACTTTGGGAAAGAAAAATCACCCCCGGTAGCATACTGATGTCGACACGCGCCCTAAACCTTAACCTTCTCTTACCTGGTACTAAATGGTAAGTCCCGATAGTAGGCAGTACTTCTTTGCCATCAATATTATAAATTGTTACTGGAAAAATATACGCTGTTTTTCTTTCGTAATCCGTGACAATTTCAGTAGAACGTATTTGAACGCCTGTTATTGATGCACTTGTTTGAGTGTTGTTTTCACTAGCAATCAATTGAGAGGCTTGTATAGTAACAATCAAGAACAGTATTTTATACATTTCTTAATCTCCATCAAGCTTGAGTTTGCTTGTTCAGTATCACAAATTACCAGTAAGTTGTAAAGACGTCGGACCTCATTCAATTGTAATTTCTGGTTTTAATTTTCGCCTGGTTTTTCTGTATCGAAGATATTATTGATGAAAGCAATAGCAAAGCAAAAATAGATTTCAGTGAGTCAGACAGGCTTTGTTTATCAAACAGGATTATGTAGCCATAATAATGTATCTTGGATGATTACAGGTATATTTCATACAAGTTTCTTTTTTCAGTGCTTGAAAGAAAAGCAATCTCAACGGCATTCTCTTGCAATTGCGTTACTTGTGATTTTGTAAACCCTAGTATATTTTGGGCAATCTGGTATTCATCCATTATTTCAATATTTTGTACGGCAGGATCATCTGTGTTCAAACAAACTGCAATATCGTTGTCTAAAAATGTTGTGATGGGATGTTCAGCCAAAGATTTAACTGTACCTGTTTGATAATTTGAATTCAGACAGGATTCGATAGCGATTGCATGTTTGGCCATGTGTTCCATTAATAACGGATCATTGATCGCACTACAGCAATGGCCTATACGTGTGGCACCGAGAACATGAATAGCGTCCCAGATACTTTGTGCGTTATCTGTTTCACCCGCATGAATAGTCACATTTAATCCGGCATCACGAACTTTTTTAAAGTGTTCCAGAAAAAGTTTAGCAGGGAAACCTGCTTCATCCCCAGCCAAATCAATCGCCACAAAAGCATCTCGGTTCGCCAATAATGAAACCAGTTCCCGCTGGCACATTTCAGCACCAAAAGTTCGACTCAAAATGCCAATCAGATTGGCGAAAACCTGAAAGTCCCTGCTACCATCTTTGATACCCGCAATAACGGCTTCGACCACCGCGTGCATATGCAAATTGTGGGACATTGCCATATAGTAGGGAGAAAAGCGCAATTCGACATAATCGAGCCCGGCCTGTTGTGCATCTTGCATATTTTCATAGGCTATTTGATAACAGTCCTGGGTGCTGGCTAACACAGAAATGCCAAATTCGAGTTTTTCTAGAAACGCCAGTAAGCTGTCTGCCTTATCTTGAATAATTGTTTTGGGAATAAATTCAGCCAAAGAAGCTGCGGGGAGTTCAATACCGTGCTTTTGTGCGAGTTGCCAAATTGTCGCGGGCCGAATATTGCCATCAAGATGGCGATGGAGATCGAGCAACGGTAGCGATTTATTTATCATTGTCAGTACAAGTTCTTACAAATTATCCTATCTCAGAATATACCATTGTTCATTTTGGATACAGATATAAATTAACGGTGATTCTGCATACCGGGATCAAAGATGTTCGGAGGAAGTTTTTTAACATTCGGATAACCCACGCCTTGGGCGTCTGTATAAACAAACTTGGAGTAGATATGATCTGAAGTGATGTAGCCTCACCATTTCTCTGTGCTTTTAATGGTTCCCTGTAGCGACACAAAGCTGTATAATCGCGCGACTTTTAATTTTACCATCCTAAAATATTTTACGATGGTTATTGCTATTTTTGTTGGAGATTATTATGGCGCTTGAGCGTACTTTTTCAATTATTAAACCAGATGCTGTGGCACAGAATGTTATCGGCGAGATTTATACACGCTTTGAGAGAGCTGGACTGAAAATTGTGGCAGCCAAAATGTTGCATTTGAGCCGGGAAAAAGCTGAAGGGTTTTATGCTGAACATAGCGAGAGACCTTTCTTTGCTGCATTGATTGAATTTATGACTTCTGGCCCCGTTATTCTTCAGGTGCTTGAAGGCGAGGATGCGGTTCGCTGTCATAGAGAAATTATGGGCGCGACAAACCCGGCAGAAGCTTTAGCCGGCACTTTACGTGCAGATTATGCGAACAGCATTGATGAAAATGCGGTACACGGATCAGATGCAGTGGCGTCAGCTAGCAGAGAAATTGGTTATTTTTTTACCGATGAAGAACTTTGCCCAAGAACTCGATAGTCGATCTGTGGAGAGAACGGGGCACTTGAAAATAAAAAAAGTATCCTATGGTTGAGACTGAAACATAACTCTTTCAATGTTCAGTGTGCTTCAAGCATAGCTTTAATGAGTTTGCAGCGTCGAGACTACCGCTATAAAAAGTCAGAACCACCACAAAAAGGTGTTCTGACTTTTTTATTGAGTTAAAATAACAGGGTTATCCACTTTGGTGAATATTGTTATGAGCACGAAGAAAATCAATTTACTGAATTTTTCATTACCGCAGATGAGCTCTTACTTTGTCTCCCTGGGTGAAAAGCCATTTCGGGCGAAACAGATCGTCAAGTGGATCCACCAGCATGGCGTAGATAATTTTGATGATATGAGCAATATCAGTAAAAGTTTACGTGAGACGTTGAAAAAGGTTGCTGAAATTAAGGGCCCTGAAGTCATTTCTGAACAATTATCAACAGATGGCACCTGCAAATGGGCTTTGAGAATTGAAGGAGGGCAAGCGGTCGAAGCGGTTTTTATCCCCGAAGCAGCGCGTGGGACGCTTTGTGTTTCTTCTCAGGTAGGCTGCGTGTTGGATTGTCAATTTTGTTCTACCGCCCAGCAAGGTTTTAATCGTGATTTGTCTGTCGCTGAAATAATTGGCCAGTTATGGTTTGCTAATCGCGCTTTGAAAAAATTGCAAGGACGCGCTAAAGGTAGAAATATCACTAATGTTGTCATGATGGGCATGGGTGAACCGTTGTTAAATTTTTCCAACGTTGTCGCCGCAATGTCTTTGATGCTGGAAGATAATGCCTACGGTCTGTCTAAACGAAGAGTGACTCTGAGTACTTCTGGCGTGGTGCCGAAATTGAATCATCTAGTAGATTTTGTTGATGTGGCGTTGGCGGTATCACTGCATGCTCCAAACGATATTATCCGCAATCAGATTGTGCCAATTAACAAAAAATATCCCATTAAAGTTTTACTGGAATCGGTGAGAAATTATCTGGCTAAATCGACAGCCGCTAAAAAAGTCACTATCGAGTATGTGATGTTAGCGGGGATAAATGATAGTGATGACAATGCCAGAGAACTTGGTAATTTGTTAAAAAGCCTGCCCTGTAAGATTAATCTCATCCCTTTTAACCCCTTCAAAGGCACTGAATATCGATGTTCAAGCGGCAATCGCATACATGCTTTTGCCGAGATTTTGACGAATAAAGGTCTGGTGGTTACGACCCGCAAGACCCGAGGTGATGATATTGATGCCGCCTGTGGTCAATTGGTGGGTAAGGTTGCTGATAAAACCAGACGACTTGAACGAAAACTTCGCAAAGCTGAGCGGTTGATTGATATCCACCCAACAAATTAATATTATGATGAAACACGGGTATATACCCGTGTCACCTGGGTTATGTGAGCTACTCTGTTTTGTGATGTTTTGGCTATCATTAGAGAATAAAGAATGTGATAATGTGCACCCGAAACCGGATCTATCTTTCATTTAACACCATAAAACAGGAATTTTAAATAATGACGATGAAAAATATTATTGCTGCTTTGGTGTTATCACTGTTAATTTCCGGTTGTGTTACAAAAACACGCATATCGAAATCTTCAGCCGTTGAACCCGTTGAAAGAGCGGGTCCTAACCTGATTAAGGCAGCAAGAGAGCGCCTCAGTCTGGGTATTCAATATTTACAGATGGGGAAAATTGAGCGATCCAAGCATAACCTCGATAGAGCCATGCAACACGCGCCTCAATTAGCTGAAGTACAAATTGGCATGGGGTGGTATTATGAGAATGTCAAAGAGCCGACTCTGGCGCGTAAATATTATAAAAGAGGGATAAAGATTGCGCCAAATAATGGTGATAATTTAAATACTTATGCCTCTTTTCTTTGCTCTCAAGGTGATTATTCTGCCGCCGACAAATTTTATAATAAAGCAGTAGAGCAACCCGGGTTTGCCAATTTGGCTGCAACCTTGGAAAATGCAGGAATATGCGCTGAAGGATCCGGGGATTATCGAAAAGCACAAATTTATTTTGAAAAAGCACTCAACCACAACCCCGAGTTATCCAAAAGTTTGTTGGCGTTAGCTAAAATCTGGTTTGAACAGAAAAATAATTTTAAAACCCGAGCTTTTTTAAGTCGCTATCTCTCTGTTACCAAACCCTCAGCGTCAGCGTTGTGGTTGGGTATAAAATTAGAACGTATCCTGGGAGACAAGGATACGTTGTCTTCTTACCAATTACAGTTGGTAAGGTTATTTCCAAAATCCAGGGAAGCTAGGTTATATTTGAATTCGGTAACTAAATGAGTGACAGTGAAACCATCGTCGAAAGCGATAAAATTTCGATTGGAGAACCGCTAAAAAAAGCCCGTGTTAAAGCAGGATTAAGCATAGAGCAGGTTGCTTTACGTATGAATCTTGATGTGGATATCATCGTCAGTATTGAAGAAGATGCATTTAAAGATAATCTTTCACCAGCATTTTATCGGGGTTACATTCGCACTTATGCCAATTTGATAGCGTTACCTTCAGATGAAATTGTAGAAAAATATAACAGGTTTATCCATGAGGATTCGTTAGCCACCCATATTACGCCTACCTTTGAAAATAAAGTGGTGGCTGCTTTTTCCGCAAACAAGTCTTTTTGGCCAAAAAGAATCGCCGTGGCATTATTACTGTTCATAGTTTTGCTCGCCATCTATTTCTTCTACAATAAATTCAGCCATTCGACATCATCGCCAGAGATTGACATTCAATCAACGGCTGTCTCTTTAGAAAACACTCAAGCTGAACAAAAAAAAGATGAGAGAAATAGCCTCACCTCAGAGGCTAAAAATGGTAGCCGCAATCATACAAAAAACAACGTGAAACCTGTTAAAGTACTTTCAGGAACACTTCCAGCCAGCAAAAATATTGGCTCAAAGTCTTTAACCCAATCAAGCAATCAAAAGCCCCCGGGCAGTAACAATAAACCCTTAAGTAAACCCATTAGTTATCTTGAAATGGTGTTCAGTGGTAATTGTTGGGTAAAGGTCACGGATGCCACCGGAGAAGTTCTGGCTATTGGTATAAAACGAGCGGGTAAAAAAATGACATTGACAGGTATCCCGCCGTTCAAGGTGATATTGGGCAATGCCACAGTGGTTAAGATAAAACTTAATGGCTTGGCGGTTGACCTGTCATCATATTCGTCAGGTCAACGTGTAGAATTAACCTTATCTCCTGAAAGTTAGAGCATATAATGAATCACGCCAATTGGACTAAAAGACGTATATCGCGGAAAATTCAAGTGGGCAATGTGGCTGTTGGCGGTGATGCGCCTATCAGCGTGCAGAGTATGACCAATACTGACACTTGTGATGTGTCAGCAACTGTGGCACAGATCAGGGCGTTAGCGGCTGTTGGCGCGGACATCGTCAGGGTTTCGGTACCCACCATGGATGCCGCGGAAGCTTTTAAATTAATCAAGCAACAGGTCAACCTGCCGTTAATTGCAGATATTCATTTTAATTACAAAATTGCTCTGAAAGTTGCTAATTATGGTGTGGATTGTTTAAGAATCAATCCCGGAAACATTGGTAATTTTGCAAAAGTCCGAGAAGTGGTTGATGCTTCACGAGATAAAAATATTCCGATACGGATCGGTGTAAACGCAGGTTCCTTAGAAAAGGATCTGCAACTAAAATATGTAGAACCAACAGCTGAAGCTTTGGTGGAATCCGCATTTCGTCATATTGATTATCTGGATAAACTGGATTTTCAGGATTATAAAATCAGCTTGAAAGCTTCGGACGTTTTTATGACAGTGGCAGCGTATCGACAGTTGGCCAGTCAAATTGAACAACCTTTGCATCTTGGTATCACTGAAGCGGGTGGTTTGCGGGCAGGTGCAGTTAAATCTGCCATTGGACTCGGGATGTTATTGTCGGAAGGTATAGGTGATACCATTCGCGTCTCGCTGGCGGCCGATCCGGTGGAAGAAATTAAAGTGGGTTTTGATATCCTCAAAAGTCTGGGCTTAAGAAGCAGAGGCATTAATCTGATTGCCTGTCCCTCATGTTCACGGCAAGAGTTTGATGTCATTAACACAGTTAATCAACTGGAAGAGCGGCTGGAAGATATTATTACACCGATTGATGTTGCAGTGATGGGGTGTGTGGTTAATGGTCCCGGTGAAGCCAGAGAAGTGAGTGTGGGTTTAACCGGTGGACGCAAACGCAGTCTGCTTTACGAAGACGGCGAGTTGAACGAAAGACTGGATAATGAAAAAATAGTTGATGTGCTGGAACAAAGGATTCGTAGCAAGGTCGAAGCTTTGAAAAAATTACGACAAGATAAAACTCGCAATGCGCATGAATTGCCAGTGGCCTCCAGATATTCCTGACAGGATGATTAATGAAATTAATTAAAGCAATTCGTGGAATGAATGATCTGCTGCCAGAAGATGCGGCAATATGGCAATTTCTTGAGCAAAATATTCGGCATCTGGTCGGTAGCTATGGCTATGAGGAAATCCGCACACCTACGCTGGAAAAAACAGCACTTTTTAAACGAGGAATAGGTGAAGCGACTGATATTGTCGAAAAAGAGATGTACTCGTTTGATGATCGTGGCAACGAAAGTTTAACCCTTCGACCTGAAGGTACCGCAGGTGTGGTACGGGCGGGTATCGAACATGGGATTTTGTATAATCAGCAACAGCGTTTATGGTATCTGGTCGATTTATTCCGTTATGAGCGACCGCAAAAAGGGCGTTATCGTCAATTCCATCAATTTGGTGTTGAAGTTTTTGGTCTTGAAGGGCCGGATATAGATGTAGAAATTATTTTATTAACCGCCCGACTTTGGCAGATGCTCGGTATTGAGAAACAGCTGGATTTACACATAAATTCTTTAGGTTCAAAAGCTGCCAGAACTGCTTATCGGACGGTCTTGATTGAATATTTTCAATCTCACTATGCGGCGCTTGATGAAGATAGTCAACGTCGTTTAAATACCAACCCATTACGTATCCTGGATAGCAAAAATCCCCGGATGCAACCGTTAATAGAATCTGCACCAAGATTATTTGATCACCTGGATGATTTATCGTTGACTCATTTTCAGCACCTTTGTCAAAAGTTGGATGCCGCCGGAGTCAATTATCAGATCAATCACCGACTGGTCAGAGGGCTAGATTATTATAACCGTACTGTATTCGAATGGATGACAAATTCATTAGGTGCTCAAGGTACAGTTTGTGGCGGCGGTCGTTATGATGGACTGGTTGCAGAGCTTGGTGGTCAGGATACTGCTGCTATTGGTTTTGGAATGGGGATGGAAAGGGTCGTGTTGATGTTGAAAAATATTCAATTTGTAGACCCGCTACCTGATAAAATTGACGCTTATTTGATAAATATTGGCGAAATTGCCGAAAAACAGGTTTTTTCTGTGGCAGAAACTTTGAGAAATCAGCTCCCTCAGTTAAAATTGCTCACCCATTGTGGCGGCGGCAATTTTAAAAAACAGATTAAACGTGCGGATAAAAGTGGCGCGAGATGGGCTTTGATTTTAGCAGAAGAAGAATTGGCTAAAGGTCAGGTATCCATTAAACTATTGCGCGAGCAAGCTGAACAAATCAGCATTCCGCTGGCGGAACTGGGCAGTTGGATACAACAAAAACTTAAATAAAATAGTAAACGGGTAGTTCATACCTGGAGGAAAAATGGATATCTATACAACTGAAGAAGAACAGGCAGAAGTGATAAAAAAATGGATTAAAGATAACGGTGCAGCGGTGATTATCGGTATCATCTTGGGTCTTGGAGGATTAAAAGGCTGGGATTACTGGAAGCAAAGTAAATTGGAAAATGCTGCTGTGGCCTCTGCAGAATATGAAGCAATTTTACCATTAATGAATAAATCTTCCTTGGCAGAAATGGACTCGCGGGTAACTGCTTTTGCCAGCAGAAATGATAACAACGTTTATTATGATTTCTTGCAGTTGCGACTGGCAAAAAAAGCGATAACTGACAATAATCTAAGCGTGGCGGAGACAGCATTAAAAAATGTTGTCGCTAAATCTGTCAATGAAGTTGTTGAAAATATCGCAACCCTTCGTCTGGCACGTGTTTATATCGCACAGAAAAAACCGCAGCAAGCGCTTGATTTACTGAATAAGGAGGTGGATTCGTTTAAAATACTTTTTTCTGAAGTACGTGGAGATGCCTACCTCTCGTTAGGAGAAAATGCAAAAGCAAAAATAGCCTATGTTAATGCGCAGGAAAATTTCTCTGGCAATGGACAGGATATGGCCCTGCAAATGAAAATTAATGACTTAACTGTGGCAGACGTCGTTGAAGAACCGCCAACAAAAATCAC
>CAZKUH010000031.1:0-12311 GCA_964555895.1 uncultured Enterobacterales bacterium | reverse complement strand
CAGGGTATTAATTTTTGGTTTGGCTAGCACGACTTGTCTAACAAAAAAATCACTCGGTGAAAAAAAGCATCAGTTCGTTTTGCTTTTTTCCATCGGTTATTCGCGGCTTTAAACACCGTAAAAGAGGGAAATATGAGCAATCCAATAGTTGCAGATAATAAACCAGTCAAGGTGAATCTTTCTAAAGGTCAGGAATATTATTTCTGTACTTGTGGTCGTTCTAAAAAACAGCCATTTTGTGATGGTTCGCATGTAGGAACATCTTTTACGCCTAGAATCATTGTTACTGATGAAAACGAAGTGGCTTATCTGTGTGCTTGTAAGCATACTGGCAATGCACCTTATTGTGACGGCACACATAAACAATTCAATGCAGATGCAGTGGGTAAAGAAGGGCCAGGTATTACATCAAAAGCTTCTGAATTACCGCAAGCCAAAGCAACCATCGAAGAACCCACGGTAGAATTTATACACCAACTTGCCCGAGAAGGGTTATCCAAGCTTGGCCATCATGGCCAAATGACCTCAATGGGCGTTCCGCGACACGAATTACCCCATTGGGATGATTTACAGATAATGGCAGCGCAAATGGCCAGCAAACCATTACTGGAAGACGCGGAAGTGGGCACTGAACTGATTATTGGACCAGAAGCTAAAAAACCTCTGGTATTAAAAATCCCATTATTTGTTTCTGATATGAGCTTCGGCGCATTATCTGAAGAGGCTAAAATAGCGTTAGCTAGAGGCGCAGATCTTGCGGGCACAGGCATTTGTTCGGGTGAAGGAGGAATGCTACCCGAGGAACAACAAGCGAATACTCGCTATTTTTATGAATACGCCAGTGCAGGATTTGGCTATAAAGAAGAGCTGTTGAATAAAGTGCAGGCATTCCATTTTAAAGGCGGACAAGGAGCAAAAACAGGTACTGGAGGTCATCTTCCTGGCAACAAAAATATAGGCAAGATATCTCAGGTAAGAGGTATACCTGAGGGTGAGCCGGCTATATCGCCCCCTACATTTAGAAATCTTTCCTCGGCAAAAGAATTTAAACAGTTCGCAGACCGTGTTAGAGAAATTACAGGTGGTATTCCTGTTGGCTTTAAGCTCAGTGCAAACCATATCGAAAAAGACATTCAGTTTGCACTGGATGCCAGTGCAGATTACATCATACTGGATGGCCGTGGTGGCGGCACAGGCGCTGCACCTGAGATGTTTAGAAATCATATTAGTGTGCCGACGATACCCGCGCTGGCGCGAGCACGCCGTTATCTTGATGCGCAAGGTGCTAGTGGCCGTGTAACGCTCATCATCACAGGTGGCTTACGTGTCCCCATTGATTTTGTTAAGGCTATGGCACTCGGCGCTGATGGCATTGCAATCTCAAATAGTGCTATGCAGGCTATCGGTTGTGTTGCCGCAAGAATGTGTAACACAAACAACTGCCCAGCAGGTATCGCAACACAAAAAAAGGATTTGCGGCAAAAGTTAAATATTGATAAATCATCCTTGCAGTTGCAAACTTTTTTCCATGCGTCTGTCGAGCTGATGCAAGTAATGGCGCGTGCGTGCGGCCACAATGATTTAAATAAATTAAATAAAAATGATTTGGCAACCTGGCATCGTGACATGGCATTACTTTCAGGTGTGACTTATTCAGGATTTATGGATATCAAGTAATGTCATTGCTGTCCCGTTATTACAGTGAGTGACAATATTTAAGCGTTAAGATAACCTGTTGATTTATTATTAAGCCAAGTCCTTAACCGGCATGTCATTGTTTTTTGCCCTAACCCACACCCTCAATCGTGCCATCTTCAAGTAGTTCTATATGATTGGCAACGGGATCTTTGGGTAGTCCAGGCATACGCATGATGTTGCCTGTCAGTACCACAATAAATCCAGCACCGGCACTGATTTGCAGTTGTCTGACGGTGACGTGGAAATTTTTTGGTCTACCTCTTAGTGTTGGATCATCTGAGAGTGAACTGGGTGCCTTGGCAATACAGATGGGTAATTTTTCAAGATCCAGTTTTTGAATAAGTTTTAAATCTTTTTCTGCATCTTTAGTAAAACTGACATTTTCTGCACCATAAATTTCCTGACAAATAGTTCTAACCTTTTCAACGATACTTGTTTCCAATGCATACATCGGTTTAAACGGTTTGCTCTGCTGCACTGCCAACATAACTTGTTTGGCAAGATCGATAGCACCCTTGCCACCTTCCGAAAAATGTCGTGATTCAGCGAAGGCAACTTTGTGTGCCTCAACTCTTGTTTTTACAACTGCGATTTCTGCATCGGTATCTGTGACAAAGCGGTTGATTGCCACCACCGGAATTTTGTTAAATTTTGCGACGTTTTCTATATGTTTATCCAAATTTTCCAGCCCTCTTTTCACCGCGTCACTATCTGGCTGCTCTAACTGGGACTTGTCCTTTCCACCGTGCAATTTAAGTGCTCGAATAGTTGTCACCAATACCACTGCATCGGGATCAAGGTGCGCTTCTCTGCATTTTATATCAAAGAACTTTTCCGCACCTAAATCGAAACCAAAACCAGCCTCGGTAATGGTCCAATCGCTGAACTGCATCGCCATTTTGGTCGCCATAACGGAATTGCAACCATGGGCAATATTGGCAAAAGGTCCACCGTGAATAAATGCTGGGGTGCCTTCAAGACTCTGCACTAGATTGGGATGTACTGCATCCCTTAATAATGCCATTAAAGCGCCGGTAATACTCAGTTGTTGAAGATGGACCGCTTCGCCATCATAAGTAAAGCCTATCAAAGTTCTGTTGAGTCGATGACGTAAATCGTCCAGATCATTGGCTAAACAAAGAATCGCCATAATCTCCGATGCCGCAGTAATATCAAAGCCGCCTTCTCTAGGTATACCCTGAAATTTTCCACCCAGCCCCAAAACAATTTTTCTCAGGCTTCTATCATTCATATCCATGACGCGGCGCCAACTGACCATGCGTGGGTCAATATTCAGGTTATTGCCCTGATAAATATGATTATCGATAGATGCCGAAATAAGATTGTTCACCGTGGTAATAGCATGAAAATCACCGGTGAAATGCAGATTAATACGATCTGCCGGCATAATCTGTGAGTAACCACCACCTGTCGCGCCGCCTTTCATGCCAAGACAAGGACCTAAAGAGGGTTCACGTAAAGCCAAACAAACTGATTCGCCGAGCTGGCTAAATGCCTGTCCCAGACCTATGGTCGTTGTGGTCTTACCTTCACCGGCTGCTGTGGGTGTAGTTGCCGACACCAGAATCAGTTTGTTTTTCTGCCGTCTTTTTCGAGGCTTAGCCAATGCTTCAATGTGAACTTTTGCAATTTCCTTTCCATATGGCAGTAAATCTTCATTGTCAATACCCATTTTTTCAGCAATTTCGTTAATAGGTAAAGATTTAAACTGTTTGGCGATATCGGTATCTGGAAGCATATGGAGACTCATTGAAATGTTTGTGCTGGCGATGAGAATAAGTGCAATATCCTGTTTTTGCAATCATTCTTCCAGAAATAAAGAAAGAATATTTAAAAATCGGGTAATTGTTACCTTTTCTGCATCAATATCACCTTTTCTGCATCAGTATCACCTTTTCCAGCGATATGAATTTGTTGGAGATTAGTTTAAATTATGACTCGAACATCAGAATATTTCGTTTCCAATACTCTAATAAAAGTTTGCTATTGCAGGAGCAAGGTAATGCTGAAAAATTTTAACACCATAAGAAAAATAATTATCATTGCCACTACTTTATTTTATATTGCGCTGTTAAACGCACAACCTGTTGGCGTAACCTGGCAATGGGTTAATCCACTACCAAATGGCAATCCCATCAAGGCCATCGCGCATGATGGTACCAATTTTGTCGCAGTAGGATCGAATCAGAGTGTGCGCAGAAGTGCAACAGCATTAGCAGGAAGTTGGAGTGCTGAAGTGTCTTTGGGTGCAGGCACAGCCAATGACATTATTTGGGCAAGTCCGTTGTTTGTACTGGTGGGTGATAATGGCGTCATCAAAACCAGTCCCGATGGAATCACCTGGACTAATCGAAATTCGACAACCAGCAACAATCTTAAAAGTGTTATTTATACTGGCACAACTTTAGTGGTTGTAGGCGATAATAGCACGGTGTTGGCAAGCGTTGATGCCATCACCTGGGTAGCAGGTACGCTTCCCAGTGCCAGTAATTTAAATGGCGTCGTGTGGAATGGTTCTATTTTAGCAGCAGCAGGGACTATCGGGAAAATCTTTACCAGTTCAGATGCTCTCAACTGGACAGAGCGAGTAGCAGCCGCTGGCACCACGTTTAATGATATTACGGCTTCAGGTCAATTATTTGTAGCCGTGGGTAATTCGGGGGCAATTTATTCCAGTAACTCATTGGGAACAGTATGGAATCAACAAGCTAATGGCTTTGGCGCTTTTAATTTAATCAGTGCTGCATGGGATGGTCCTCAGTTCATCGCCACTGCCAATAGCGGTCTCATTCTTACCAGTCCTTTAGGAGCCGTGTGGTCTCTGGCTGCACAAATAGGTAATGGCGGCTCATTATCAGACTTATTGGTATTACCTGTAGCAGTCACTGCCGGGAAATATTTTGCCGTGGGAGATGGCGGGACAATATACTCCAGTGCAAATTTGGCTACCTGGATTATCCGACAACCTGAATCGTCAGTTGTTGCCGATAATAGTTTTGACGATATTTCTTTCAATGGTAGCCAATATCTTGCGGTGGGAACCAGCGCGCCTGTTGCCAGTAGTACTGACGGCATCAGTTGGACGCAGATTTCGACCAATGCTTACGCCAGTGTGGTCTGGGATGGTGCACAATATATTGGCGTTGGGAATTCTACTAAAAGTGGCACCAGCCCCGATGGTATCACCTGGACAGATCATAATTTACCGGCTAATTTCAACCTGCAAAAAGTGATCATTGCCCACAACGGTAATTATATTGCAGTGGGTGATCTGGGCGATATTTTAACCAGTATCGACGCTAACACCTGGGTTCAGAACACCCCCACCACAGCTAAACTCAATGGAATTGCGGCTTCTACTACAACTACTTTTATCGTCGGTGCCAACGGTACAGCGTTATCAAGTCCGGATTTGTTAACCTGGACACAACAAACCCTGCCCAATCTCGGAGTAAAAGAACTCACTGATATTGTTTTTGGCAACAATCAGTTTGTCGCCGTTGGGACAGCCAGTTTAATCTACACCAGCCCGGATAGCATCACTTGGACTGAGCGCACTTTGGCTCAACAACATAATTTTACCGGCGTCACCTGGGATGGAAATCAATATCTTGCAGTCGGCATGCTTGGCGAAATATTGACCAGCATAGATGGTATAACCTGGACAGTGCAAACATCAGTGACTGTGAATAATTTATCGGCTATCACCAGTGATAGTATCAAAGCCGTCGCCGTTGGAACTTTTGGTACCATCTTACTCAGTCAGGCTGTCAACCAAGCACCCGTGCCCACAGCCCCAGCTATTACCACCAATGAAGACACCTCAGCGACTTCTCAAGTGACCGCCAATGATCCTGATCTGGGAGATACCTTTAGTTATACAGTCACCACTGCAGCCACCAATGGCATTGCAACAATCAATGCTGCTGGCCTTGCAAATTATGCCCCCAACGCCAATTTTAATGGTTCAGACTCTTTTGTTATCACCGTGACAGATTCAGGCGGATTAACCGGAACGGTAACGATTAATGCCACCATAAATCCCGTCAATGATCCACCCGCGCCAACCGCCGCTAATATCAATACCATTGAAGATACTTCAGCCACTTCACTGGTCAGCCCCAATGACCCTGATGTAGGGAATACTTTCAGTTATACCATTACTGCTAATGCCACTAATGGTATCGCTACCGTCGGTGCCGGCGGCCTGGCAGGTTACCTGCCAGCTGCAAATTTTAATGGTAGTGACAGTTTTGTCGTTACCGTCACTGATAATACCGGTTTGACCGGTACGGTTACCATTAATGTCACGGTGAATGCGGTTAACGATCCACCCGTCCCAACCGCACCCGTCATTAATACCAATGAAGATACCATGGGCTCTTCTCAGATCGCTGCCAATGATCCCGATATCGGGGATACGTTTACCTATGCGGTTTCCACCGCCGCATTAAATGGCACCGTAACCATCAATGCAAGTGGCCTCGCCAGCTATACCCCAAACGCCAATTTTAATGGTAGCGATAGTTTTGTTGTCGTCGTGACAGATGCAGGTGGACTCTCTGGTAGTGTGACAATCAACACCACCGTTAATCCCGTCAATGATCCACCCGCGCCAACCGCCGCTAATATCAATACCATTGAAGATACTTCAGCCACTTCACTGGTCAGCCCCAATGACCCTGATGTAGGGAATACTTTCAGTTATACCATTACTGCTAATGCCACTAATGGTATCGCTACCGTCGGTGCCGGCGGCCTGGCAGGTTACCTGCCAGCTGCAAATTTTAATGGTAGTGACAGTTTTGTCGTTACCGTCACTGATAATACCGGTTTGACCGGTACGGTTACCATTAATGTCACGGTGAATGCGGTTAACGATCCACCCGTCCCAACCGCACCCGTCATTAATACCAATGAAGATACCATGGGCTCTTCTCAGATCGCTGCCAATGATCCCGATATCGGGGATACGTTTACCTATGCGGTCTCCACAGCGGCTAACAATGGTGCAGTAACCATCAGTGCCAGCGGCCTCGCCAGTTACGTACCTAACACTAACTTTAATGGTGGTGACAGTTTTGTTGTTAGAGTCACGGATGCAGGTGGACTCTCTGGTAGTGTGGCAATCAATGTCACCATTAATCCAGTGAATGATGCTCCTGTCCCAACCGCAGCTAATTTAATCGTTAACGAAAATATGTCTGGTACGGTTCAGGTTAATGCAAATGATCCCGATATTGGAGATACTTTCAGCTATTCACTGACAACTTCTCCGCTCAATGGAACCGCCAGCGTGAATGTGACGGGACTTGTGAGTTACACTCCCAATGTAAACTTTAATGGTGCTGATAGTATCACCATCCGGGTGACTGATGCAGCAGGAGCAACGGCAACTGTCACTATTAATATTAGCGTTAATGCTGTCAATCAACCCCCCGTACCCACAGCCCCGGCACTCACATCCAACGAAGATACATCAGGCTCTGTGATGGTACTTGCCAATGATCCTGACTTAGGTGACAGTTTTACTTTTACTATCAGTACCGCAGCCAAAGACGGCACAGCCACAATTGATGCAACCGGTCTCGCCAGTTATACCCCGAATGCAAATTTCAATGGCAATGATACATTTACGGTCACGGTCACGGATGCAGGTGGATTATCCGGCGTCGTCCCCATTAATGTGACCATTTCACCGGTTAATGATGCCCCAACCGTCACTGTGCCAGTTTTTTCAGTTCCGGAAAATGGTAATGGTTCTGTACAATTAACTGTTACCGATCCGGATGTTGGTGATAGTTTCAGTTATGCGGTCACGTTAGCGGCAAGCAACGGTTCTTCCTCTGTTGATGCAAATGGTCTGGTGAGTTATACACCAAACGCTACCTTTAATGGTACAGATTCATTTACTGTGACTGTTACGGATGCTGGTGGATTAACGGGGGTGATTGATATTAATGTCACCGTCATCCCGGTGAACACCCCTCCCGTGGTAACTATCCCAACCATCACGGTAAATGGACGCCAGGTCACCATGCAAATCAACGTAACCGATGTCGATGTCGGCGATACACATCGTTTTGATATTACCACCCCCCCACAACATGGTAACGCCAATGTTTCTGCTACAGGTTTGGTCAGTTATACAGCTGACAGCGGTTATCTGGGTGATGACTCGTTAACCGTCACAGTCACAGATAGCGCCGGAGCCGCAGTACAGGTCAGTGCCAGCTTTAGCATCACAGAAAACACCGTAAGCAACGTAGAAACTAACGTGAGTAATAATGGCACTAGAGGTGGTTCAATGGGTTGGCTCCTGCTGTTAATCTCTGGTTTAGGAATATTCAGAAAATTCAGTGCTCAATTGATTGTTAAAAGATAATTATGTTCATTAGTCAGTTGAAATTCATTATTATTTTTATTAGCATTTATTCCTTTTTATTAATAGCATCAGCAAAAGATACAGCAGGAATTATCAATTTTGCTATCATTAAAAAACATAAACTTGTCATGAAAAATAATTATTTCACCGTAGAAGTAGCACCTGATAAAGTGAAGACTCCACGAATGTCCTTAATAGCTAAGAAAGCCACTTCCAAACCCGCGCCCGATAAAGTAAATACTCGGCCAATGGCGCTAATAGCTAAGAAAGCCACTTCCAAACCCGCGCCCGATAAAGTAAATACTCGGCCAATGGCGCTAATAGTGAAATAAAAAGGAATATCATTATGAAATTTAAGCTACTAAAACAATTTATTCTGGGCGCTGTGTTAGTCTTGTTAATTCAGCCAAATGCAAAAGCCAGCAATTCTCAGGTCGTTTTTAGGATCCCTTTACACAAATCAAAGTTTCGACTTGATACAAGAACTGGTTCCCTTGATCTTACCTGTAAAATTTTGAGCAATGGTGTGCGATCCAGGTTAAAAGGTTTTAAAATTATTAAGTTAACGCCCAGGATGCTAAAACAAAAATATTTGTCTGTCACTGTAAAAGCAAAAAACTCGAAATCATTCAAAAAAAGGGACAAATGGAACTGTAAATTCGAGGCGGATGGTTCAGCAAATGGCGATTTGGATTACAAACTTTCAACGATGAAAATTCAAGGCTATTTATAAAATATTAACATTGCTGTCCCGTTAACTTAATACTGTCTTCTTGAAAGCCTGCTCAGAGAAACGTTTTGGGTACTGGAGCGTGACGTGATGGAAATAACTTGAATACCGCATGGTACGGTAATCAAGATCCTCAGCAACTGTACATCCCGAGCAAGATATCTCCACGACGGTCGATATGACAGACTATTTTCCTTAAGTAACCTCAACTCGGGATAAGGGAAGCCGAGTCAGTGCAATTAAAACAAAGATAACCTGTTGAAAAAAATCGTGATTTATTATTAAGCCAAGCCCTTGAATTTAACCAACGGGCATATTTTTGCGATTATCAAGGCGAATTTGCGCAGTAATAGCGCGCTATTAGAAACAAAATCAACGCGGAGAACCGCGAAAATACTCGCAGGGGTGCTTTTCCTTATCCCGAGCTGAGGTTAAGTACCTTCCTATGAATAGTTATTAATTTATATTTTTTATAACCTATAAGAAAAGACAATAAATCACAGGACAATATCACCTTTTCAGGTAATTGTTTTAATTTAAACTTCACCTATAATTTCAAACAGTAGCAGAAAATAAAATTATTTTTCAACTAAAACAATATTATTTATATGGAGTTTAAAATGAAAATCTTGATGAAAACAAATATTAAATATAAAAACCTGTTAAGCATGTTTACTTTCTTGTAAATGACAGTATTTTTATTTTCTAGCATACCCACTACTGCTGAAGCAAAATTATTGAATAGCAAAAAAAATTATGCAGCCGCAAAAAAGTGGTGCGGAAACTACATAAGAACCACTGGACAAGATTGTAAAGTCGAATCAGGGAGATGGAAATGCCCGACAGGTTATAGAAAAGCAAAAAAATTTGGTGGGTTTATCAAAGTTGCTGCGAGCAAAGCTTGTATCAAAGGAAATGTAGCAAAAAAACATTCCCCTGACTATGTACTGCAATGCCGAGGTGGTGGTGGCATGTTTGCCAGAGTACGTATAAAAGGCGATATTGAAATATATCGAATTAAAAAATCAAGATACGCTGCTAATTCTAGAAAACCCGCTGCAGGAGAATGTGCGTTTATCGATAGACCACTCTCTGCTAGTGAGCCGGCTCAATTACGTTATAAATCTAAAAAACCACATCTATCTCATATCGATATTACATCGAAACAAATCAATCCTGGTTGGAAAGGTGATCCCATCGTGAGTGTCATCAAAGCTATCCGAAATCGAAAATTATTTTATGTTCATGTTAGAAATGATCGGGGATGGCTAGATATTCGACGAGTAGGTCCATGAGTGTATGATTTTTATTTTCAGGGGAACAAAATGACTTTTAATAAAAATTACTCATAGGTAGGTACTTAAGGGAAAATACAACACAAAAAGGAGTTGTCCGACCGAAGTGGAGGAAACTTCCAGTTGTCTCAGTGCTACCGGAGCAAGAACTCTCCACTACGGTCGAGATGACATACAATTTGTCCTTAAGTACCTACTTATGAAAAATTACTAATCGCATAATCAGTATGTTCCTTCTATCAACAAGTTTCATACTGTTTAGCAATTTCACCTTAGGTGCAAGGCTACCCAGAGGGGAAGCCTTCGTGCCACACCATGACTTGGTCTAATAGTCTGACACAAGCATTCTCGAAATATTCGCAACAAAACATTGGCATACCAAGTGAATCTATCCGCTTAATAGTTGGATTGTTGATGCTAAAATCACTTGAAAATATTAGAGACAAATCCGTTGTTATTTTGTAGCATATCAGAATTTCAAAAAAATTTCTTGTCATACAACTGAACTTGTTTATTTCTGAAAGTAAATGGGTAAAAAGGCTACAAACGGACATCATTTAATCTGGGATACTTCATAGTATCACCTTTTCAGGTAATATAAATTAGGCAGCATTTATAATAGAATCAGACACTTCCTCCTGATGTTTAAAAGTAGAACTATGAAATTAAAAAAGATTTTATCGGTCACAGCATTCCTTATAGCTATGTCTTTAAATGGGTTGCAGGCAACAGAAACACAGGGTCAGGTAGAAATTACAGCCATTATTAATGGAAAGTCTGTGCCAGCAGTAGTGAAAATCAATAAATCTAAAGACAGAGTTTATGCCTATTGGACTATGTACCAACCAGGTGGCCCTGTTTTAACTACACCACTTAGCGTATCATTACCAGCCGGAAAATACTTCCTGCATGTTAAGCCATGGGGCATTCATTCCCCTATAAAAGAACAGGCCATACCCTTTATGCTGTCTACGAATGAAAAAGTGGTAAAAAGGATTGATTTTCCAGTAGGGCATTTAAAAATCACCTCAAGCGAAGAGGAATCTGGAAAGCCGATTGACACATTGATAAACATAAAACAGGGATGGCGAAATATAGTTCCAGCTAATAGAGAAACACTCCATTCACCTGCCGAAATCATTATTTCTCCAGGTCAATATCAAGTAAACGCCACGAATGTAAAAGATCAGCAAAGACAAAAAAAAACAGCAACCGTTATCTCAGGCAAAACTACTGAACTGAATCTTCAATTTAAACAATCACATTTTGGCTATCTGGCCATTGCGGTTGAAATGAATGGGGGGGAATTATCACAGCAAGAATATTCTCGGTATGGAAAAATTATTCTTTTAAACAGCAAAACCCAAAAAAAAATCCAGCAGATAAATGGTGGTTATGGAGAACCTTATCAATTACGCTCTGGACTTTATGACATCAAATTTCAAACATCCATTACTGGAGAAAAAGATATATTGATAAAAAATATAGAGATTGCAGATAATAAAAAAATTATGAAAAGTATCTATCTACAACAACCAGGAGAAATTCAACTCAGTGCATTATGGATAAATAAACCCAAAGATTTGCGAAAATGTATTAACAGTCTGAATCCATTTGATTCACGAAGACTTGGAACGCTTATGGGTGGACCAGGAGGAACCAGTGGAGGAAAATGCTTTGATAATCGTATCAATGGTTTAATTAGCGAATTGGTATCGGTCAACGGTGAAGATATAAATATTAGCAGAAAAAATAATTTTTTTGTGAAGCTGGGGTTATATAAAATTAAAGTTTGGCCATATGATCACAGGGATTTATCAAAAACTATTGATGCAGTAGATATTAAGCCAGGCACCCAGAAAAAAGTCGCTCTGAAATTTCCTTGGCCTTTTGTTCAAAAAAAATTAAAAATTAAAAATCGTTATATATCAACAATACAGAGAAAAACGCCTCTGGGAGAAGGGGTGATTCATGTGGCTGCCACCATAAATGGCCAACCAACAACTAATAGAGCACAGTTTAGTGTTTTCAAATTAGATAGTCGAGGACAGGAAAGCACTGGTTTATTCTATTTCTACACGAAGAATTTTGGCGATCCCATTGGTTTAAAGTTACCATTGCAAAAATCAATTCCTGTTGGTTTCTACAATGCCTACATTGAACCATTTGGGCCACACTTGGT
>CAZKUH010000030.1:0-12345 GCA_964555895.1 uncultured Enterobacterales bacterium | reverse complement strand
CTTCCATCAAACAACCATCACCCAGAAATACATAAGTATAGTGATCAATAATTTGATGATTTTGCTGGTTAAATTGTGCCGCCAGCGTTTTTTCCGCAATAGCAAAACCAACGGCATTACTGAGCCCCTGACCCAAAGGGCCAGTCGTCGTTTCTACGCCTGGCGCATAACCATATTCAGGGTGACCGGGTGTTTTGGAATGGAGTTGTCGAAAAGATTTTAAGTCCTCAATGGTCAAGGCATAACCACTTAAATGCAGTAAGGAGTAAATCAACATAGAGCCATGGCCATTACTCAAGACAAAACGGTCTCGATTGACCCACTTTGGATTATTCGGACTATGTTTCAAAAAATCATTCCAAAGCACTTCAGCAATATCTGCCATTCCCATAGGTGCCCCTGGGTGGCCGGATTTAGCTTTTTGAACCGCATCCATACTTAAAGCTCGAACTGCATTAGCCAGTTCAAATCGCGTGGTCATACAACACCCCTGTGAGGTTTTTTTCAGGTGTCGTATTGTGTCTCAGACAGCCCCATATCGCAACTTTAATAGATACTTTTCAGTGAAAGAAATGTAAAGCTCTTCTACATTTCTTTCAAATTCAGGGTATCGTAGGCGACACTCCATTTTTTAAGTAAGATTGAAAAACCAAGCCATACATTGACATACTGACCAAGTTTGAACCATATCCTTTATACCCATTGCCACGACAGCTTGAACCTGAAAAAATCGTTAACAAATTTTATGTAGCTTGTTTGGCATTTGAGGTTTGGGACAAAGAATGAGTGGGTCCCATTACTTTCAAAGGTAACATGCTAGATTGAGTAATAATTGTTCCTCTTGAAATACCTTCTTTCATTGGTCAAAATGTATGATACATTCAAATATTATATTAAACTGGGCAACCCCTAACAAATACTGGGACAGCTTGTTTTACAGAGCAACTGGCAATAGCCATGCTGTGGAATAATTGTCGCATTCGACTAAAAGTGAATAATGCTTAAGTATAATGAGATAGAAAAATTTTATGATTCCTTCGGTAGCAAGCAGGATAAACAATTCTACGAAGAATCTGCTATTAATAATTTGATTGAATTCGCTGCATTTTCTGAAGCGAAAAGTGTTTTAGAATTTGGCTGTGGAACAGGAAAGTTGGCATCAAGGCTATTAAATCATTTTTTATCTAGTCAATGTCAATATTTAGCTCTGGATATTAGTCAAAAAATGATTACACTTTGCCAACAAAATATTGAGCAGTTTTCACCACGCGCTAAATGCTACAAAAATGATGGCAAACCAAACCTATTTATCTCGGATCAATCAGCCGATCGATTTTTATCTTTATATGTTCTGGATTTGCTTACCAGCAAAGATCGAACAAACTTAATTGATGAGGCTCACCGTATACTGATACCATCGGGTTACTTATGTATAGTCAGTTTGACGCATGGTGTTTCATTTTTTTCGAAAATAGTGGCATGTTGTTGGCACGCGCTATTCAAACTCAATCCCGTATTAGTCGGTGGCTGCTGCCCAATAGAAATAACAAAATATTTGCAACCTGGAAAATGGCATCTTATTCATCATGCCGTCATTGTCAGCTATGGCGTGCCTTCGGAAGTCGTCATTGCCAAGAGAATTTAAAAACTCATATTTTTAATGCTACACTAACAAAGATAATCCTTTAGTGATAGAAATAGTTGTTGGCAATGGCTGTTAAAAATAGTCGCTAAAAAATTCTGTATAGAAGGTATAAGCATCACATGGCATCACAACAAGGTCATCTGTATATTATCTCAGCCCCATCAGGTGCTGGTAAAACTTCGCTGGTAAAAGCGCTGCTCGAGCGTACCGTTAATCTCGAACCATCAATATCCCACACCACCAGAGCACGACGTAATGGAGAGATTGAAGGCATAGATTATCATTTTGTCAGTGAATTTCAATTTCGCCATATGCTTGCTGAAAATGCCTTTTTAGAATATGCCGAAGTTTTTGACCATCTTTATGGCACCGCTAAAAATGAGGTAGCACAAAAACGCTCTCAAGGTATTGATATCATTCTGGAAATAGACTGGCAAGGGGCAAGGCAACTTCAGCTATTGATACCTGAATCCATCAGTATATTTATCTTGCCACCTTCTCTGGAAACCTTACATGACCGATTAAATTCCCGTGGTCTGGATGATGAAGCTGTGATAAACCGACGGATGACTGCCGCAAGAAATGAAATGATTCATTATGATGAATACCAATACCTGATTATCAATGATGTATTTAATGATGCCCTAGATGAATTACATTGCATCGTCACGGCCAATCATCTGCAATTACAGCAGCAGCAACAAAAGCACCAGACTTTGCTGCAATCGTTGATGGAACAAGAATTTAAATAGGCAGTCCCCAAGCTCGATAAAAGACATTGTTAAATTAGCTGAACCTTCCTTAACAATATCTCTCAAATCAAATCTCTGCTTGATGCGATAACTATCAGGCAAAACTCATCGGCTAGATTAATAACGATTAATATAACAGCAACAGGGTGATATACTGTCGCCATTACCCTCTGTCATTTTATTATTGGAGTATTTTATGCGCCCAAGCGGTCGTACCAGCAACCAACTTCGTCCTGTGACGGTGACTCGAAATTTCACCAAACATGCAGAAGGGTCCGTTCTCATAGAATTTGGTGATACTCGAGTAATTTGTACTGCCAGTGTAGAAGAAAATATCCCTCGTTTTCTCAAAGGCAAAAATCAGGGTTGGATCACAGCTGAATATGGTATGTTGCCCCGTTCAACCCATACTCGAATGAATCGTGAGGCAGCACGCGGCAAACAAAGTGGTCGGACTCAGGAAATTCAGCGCCTGATCGGACGCTCTCTCCGGGCGGCTGTCGATTTAAAATTACTTGGCGAGCGAACTATCACTATAGATTGTGATGTTATCCAGGCCGATGGTGGCACCCGCACAGCTTCCATCAGTGGTGCCTGTATTGCGCTTGTAGACGCCATCAATACCTTGCTTCGCAACAAAAAAATAACCACTAATCCACTCAAATATATGGTGGCTGCTGTTTCTGTGGGGATCTATAACGGCGATGTTGTCCTCGATCTCGACTATGCAGAAGACTCCAATGCCGAAACCGATATGAATCTGGTCATGACTGAAGCAGGAGGATTCATTGAACTGCAAGGAACCGCAGAAGATGGAGAATTCAATAATGAACAACTCCAACAAATGCTCGAATACGGAAAAAATGGTATCCGTGAAATTTTTGACTGCCAACATCAGTCACTTAACTAAGTTATCATTTGATTATGTCTGATTATAAAACTGATTTTATAAATTTTGCGCTGCAAAAGGAAGTGATCCGCTTTGGTGAATTTACCCTTAAGTCCGGACGTACCAGCCCCTATTTTTTTAATGCGGGTTTATTTAACAGCGGAGATGATATGCTCAAGCTGTGTCATTTTTATGCCAAGGCTATTGTCGCTGCAAACATTGATTTTGATATTTTATTTGGGCCCGCGTACAAAGGTATCCCGCTGGCTACGGGTAGTGCGATGATGCTTTCGAGTCATTTCAACCGTTTGACGCCCTTTTGTTTTAACCGTAAAGAAAACAAAAATCACGGCGAAGGCGGCGCAATTGTCGGCGCCCCTTTAAAAGGGAAAGTCTTAATCATTGATGATGTTATCACCGCAGGAACCGCCATCCGCGAAGCCATAAATATCATTGACCATGCCGGCGCGCAAACTGCTGGCGTAGTGGTGGCATTGGACCGACAGGAAAAAGGTCAGGGACAATTATCAGCCATTGAGGAATTGGAACAACAGTACCAAATTCCTGTCATAGCTATTATTCGTCTTGAAGATTTAGCAAATTACCTGAAAAATCAGCAAAATGAAGCTATATTAAAAGCTATTAATGCTTATCGTAAGCAATATGGAATCAATCAGTAGTTATGGGTTATGACGACGTTATGTAATCCATTAGTCTGGCAGGAGTGTTGTTCTTGAAAAAAGTTTTCACCTTAACATGTGTTTTTATATTTCTCGCCAGTATGGTGCCAAATGACGCCATAGCAGCAAAATCTGGCAACAGCAAAATGCGCATGTATAAATATAAAGATAAAAATGGCCTCACCATTCTTAAAGACTACCTCCCATCTGAAGTTGTGCCTCGAGGTTATACCGTGGTTGATAAATACGGTAATACCATTGAAGTTGTCGCTCCGGTTCAAACCAAGGAAGAAAAAGCAGCTGAAAAACTACGCCGACAACTCGCCAAAATAGAGGAAACAAAGATTCGTGCGCAATTGAAAAGAGATAATGAATTATTACGTCAATTCACCACGACTGAGGATCTGATTAGAGCCAGAGAAAATCAATTAAATTCAATTCGTGTAGAAATTGGGATACGTGCCTCCAACACCAATCGGATCAAAAGACAGTTGAAAAAATATCAGTCGAAAGCAGCGGTTTTTGAACGACGCGGTCAGCCCATTCCTAAAGCTCTCCAGGACAATATTGGCGTCTCATTAAAGCAGATCAGTAATAGCGATAAATTTATTACCGAAAAAAATGCCGAACAGGATAAAGTGACTGCACGTTTTGATATCGATATAAAAAGATTTGATGAACTGAACATTCAAAGAAAAAGGCGTATGGCAACCAATGCTGCTCAACGAAAACTCAATAGCCGCTTTTCTTTTCGTTGTGAGGATCTTTCAAAATGTGCCAAGGCCTGGCGACTAGCGCAACTCTATGCAAAAGCACATGCCACTGGCCGCATTGAGCTTATCACAGATACTTTGATCATCACTGAAAAACCCCAGAAAGATAGCGACCTCAGTTTAAGTTTTACCCGCATACCGGATAGGGAAGATAATGTGGAAATTCGTCTGGATATTTATTGTCGAGATACAGATGCTGGAAAAGTTCTATGTGCCGGAGGTAAAGCTATCAGCATAAAAGAAGGTATGGCTCCTTATATCAGAAGCCATTTATAGGGGTACTAAAATTTTGCTATCGAATTGTGCGTTAGCCCAGTCGACCTAAAAATAATTGTGCGGCCAAACCGATGCCGATGGTCAACAATAAGGCCATAAACCACACCAATTTAATTAATGGCACTGATATCACTTTCGCTTCAGTGGTAGAATTTTCAGCTATATTCAATAACCCAGATGCAGGTGTATCCTCCTCTGACTGAGATTGATACATGGGTAACACGATGCGTAAATAAACCGCCAATGAAACCACACTGTTGAGTATTGCCACCACTGTCAACCATAAAAAACCACTGTCGATTGCCGCGCCGAATAATAAAAATTTACCGACGAAACCAGCAAGTGGCGGTATACCAGCCAAAGAAAGCAGAAACACCACCATCGCCACCCCAAGTAGTGGTCTTTTTCGGCCCATTGCGTAAAACTTATCCAGCGTTCGACCTGTTTGCAGCACAACGGCAAAAGCACCTAGATTCATCGCGGCGTAAGCTGCGGAAAAAACGATTAAAGATTTTACTGCCAGAGGACTTGAACCCACTGCGACAATGCCAAGCAAAAAATATCCAGCTTGCGCTATTGACGAGTAGGCCAATAAACGCACCACATTTTTTTGCACCAGCGCAGCCAAATAACCATAAGTCATGGTTAATACGGCAACCACGGCAATAATTGCCGGCCAGTTGGTCAGCAAGGGTATATCTCGCACCACCTGCGCAAATGCCAGAATAGCGCCAATTTTGGGGACGACGGAGAGGTAAGCCGCAATCGAAAGAGGTGCACCTTCATAAGCATCCGGCGCCCAAAAATGAAAAGGAACCAACGATGCTTTATAACCTAAACCAATAATGACCGCCATCAAACCAATCACTGCGATGAGCGGTGAGGAATCAAGAACCGTCAATTTGCTAAGCAACGTAGAACCCGAGCCACCAAACCAGTAACTAAGACCAAAAATCATCACACTGGTGGTAACCGAGGCGAACACAAAAAACTTCATTGCAGCCTCGGTTGCCATATCATTTCGGGGATAAGCCACTAAAGCAAAAGAACCAAGACCTGACAACAGAATGCCCAGCACCAGTAGCATACTATCACCCACACCAGCGAGTAATACCGATGCCAAACTCACCAGAGAAACCAGAATATAAACCGTACCTTCCCGATCACTACCAGCAATTTCTGCGCGAGCAAGTAACAACGATAACACCGTCGCCGGTAACAAAATCAGTTTCGCCCAGACGCTCAGCATATCAATACGAAAGGTGCCACCAAACACGGTCGTATCCATGCCAAGTAATGGTAAACTCAAAAAGGTCGCTATTAACAAACCGGTGATTGTTATGCTTAACACCGTACGCGACAAGTGCAACATTTCCGCAATCAGCGCCAATACCACCGTCAACAGTAGACTGATCTCGGGGATCAATAAAGGCAGATCCCTTTCCATCAGAATTGCAACGCTGCGGTGGTTTTGTGAATCACATCAAGCACCCAGGCGGGAGCAATTCCAAGTACGATGATCAACGCCAGTATGGGAGCCAGTGCCAGTACCTCTCTAAGATTCAGATCGGTCATATTTGCGGTCGTCCACTTGTCTCCCACCTCCCCAAGAAAAATCTGCGCAATGGCTCGAAGATACAATCCAGCAGTGATGACGATACCCAGAATAACGATAATGGCCATGGGCTGTACTTCCAGTGTCGCCAGGAAAATTTGAAATTCTGCTGGAAAATGTGCCAATCCAGGTAGTCCCAAAGAAGCGAAAGCTGCAAGGATAAAGGTCCAACCGAGCACCGGGGTCACTTTCAACAAACCCCCGAATTGGTTCATCTCCCGGGTATGAGCTCGATCTTGTAACATACCAACCAACAAAAACAGTGCACCGGTCACCAGGCCATGACTGACCATTTGCAATACTGAGCCATCCAAAGCGGTTGCGCGTATTGCCGGATCTGTAGCCAACGCCGCTATTGCCACGCCTACGATGATGTAGCCCATATGATTAATAGACGTATAAGCGACCAAACGCTTTAGATCGCGCTGTGCCAGCGCGGCAAAAGCACCATACAGTGCGGCAACAACACCAAAGATTAAAATAACAATGGCGGCCTCGCGAAAAGCTACCGGGGTCATCTGAAAAGCGAAACGAACCAAACCATAGGTTCCAAATTTCAACATGACGCCGGCCAGGATGACGCTGCCAGCCGCTGGTGCCTGCACGTGCGCTGCCGGTAACCAGGTATGGAATGGGAAAACTGGGGTTTTAACTGCGAAAGTGATCAACATCCCTATCAGAGCAAACATCGCCGCAATACCCTCTAAAGGCGGGTTGCTAATCCAGATCCGCATATCAAAGGTATGAGGGTCACTACCAAGATACAAACCCAGAATCGCCAACAGTAACGGCAAACTACCTAGGAAGGTGTAAATAAAGAACATGAGTGCCGCACGCTGGCGATCTTCATGGCCCCATTCGGCAATCATAAAGTACATGGAGACCAAAGATACTTCAAAGAAAACATAAAATAAAATACCATCCAGCGCCGTGAAAGCGCCAATTGAAGCCGTTTCTAACAACAACATCAACGCCACAAAGGCATGGGATTGTTGACGTAACCTAGAAGAATAAATGAAGGTTACAAAGAATAATACCGAGGTTAGTAGCACCAGTGGCAAGCTAATACCATCCACGCCGACACGATAGGCAGCACCAATTGAAGGCATCCAGTCAATTTGTTCGACTTGGGCAAATCCTCTCTGATTTATGCCACGAGACCACATCAACAAGGTTCCCAGCAAGGTCAAACCACTAGTGATGATGCCTATAGCGTGCGCCGCTGAGGATGGCGTTTTGCGCATAAACAAAACCAGCAAAGCACCGAACAAGGGTAAAAAGACCGTGATAGATATTATTGGATACACGCGGTAAGTCTCCTCATGAAAAAATCAGTAAAGCGATCAACAGCAACGCGAATATTGTTGCACTGGTTACCGTACTAATAGCCAGTTCTTTATGGATCAAACCACTTTGTAACTTACGCGCTTTGTTGCCAAGGTTAACCACACTGCGCACAAAAGAAAATATAAAGCCATCAATTATCAAGTCATCGTTACGACGCAAAGCCTGAGCAATTTTAAGCCCTGATCGCCCCACCGATAGAACACCTTGATACAACCGGCTTTCCAATTTTTCACAACCACTGGCAATCGCCAGAGCTGGCCTTACCACCAGGTTATCGATACCACCGGCAATCGCAAAGCCCTGGTTGGCCCACGGCAAAATGGGTCCTAACAAGCGTCTTGCTGGAATAAACCACCCCAATAACAAGCCACTGAGAGCTGCGGTCAAACCGAGGGCAATCGGTAAATATTGACTGGAAGTGTCAACTAATGGAAAATCGAGTAATGATTCCAGCGCTGGGAAAGTGCCACCCAAAATAATCGCCAGCGTCACCAACCCTGCCAGTCCGGCTCCCATCCATACCAAGCCGCTCGTCGTCTGACTTTTTCCCGTTCCTTGCCAGAGAATACGTAACGATCGCGCCATATAGGCACCGGTTAACAATGTGCCAACCAGGGCAAAAGGTAACAGTATCCAGATGTTTGCCGAATTCAACGAGGCGGCGATAATAGCATCCTTGGAAAAAAAACCACTCAACGGTGGAATACCGGCCAATGCCAATGCTGCCAGGCTAAAGCCGATAAATATTTTAGGTCGATCATGTCCAACACCCTGAAGAGCCTCAAACTTGGTACTTTCCCGACTGTGTTGAAAAACACCGGCACCCAAAAAGAGACTACTTTTTATCGCAGCATGGGCAATCAGGTGCAGCAAAGCAGCCATCGGCACGCCCGCACCAACCGCAACCAACATCAAACCATACTGGCTGGAAGTCGATGCGGCCAACAAGCGCTTCAGATCAGATTCCCCCAAAGCGATAAGACCTGTCACAACTGTGGTGATGCCGCCGACAATTCCCACTACCAATAAAGTCTCAGTGGGTAACATAGGCGCCGTACGGATCAAAAGAATAGCGCCTGCTGCCACCAAAGTGGCCGAATGCAATAATGCCGAAACTGGCGTCGGGCCAGCCATGGCGCTTTGTAACCAGTCATGTAAAGGTGTTTGGGCTGATTTCCCCATCGCCGCAATCAAGAGCAATAAACCTGCGGCAATAGCTGGCGTGCCATGAGTATTCAAAGTGCTGGCAATATCGCTGCTGCCTACGCTGGCAATCAGTATAAATATTGCAATATAAAGTCCCAAATCGGCACTACGTGTGACCATAAAGGCTCGGGTTGCAGCCTTTTTAACACCTGGTTTTTGATACCAAAAGCCGATTAATAGGTAACTGCTCAAACCAATGAGCTCCCAGGCCGCAAGCAACAATACCCAGTCACCTGCAAGTACCAACGTCTGCATTGCAGTAATAAACAATAACATGGTGGCAAAAAACCGAACTTTTTCAACGTCCTGTTTCATATAACCCACTGCGTAAACCAGTACCAGAAAAGCAATCACCGCCACCATAAGCGAAAGCAATGCGGTTAATGGTGTTGCGATTAGACTCAACGGCATATTGGGCAAACCGGGTAACAAAATGCTGTTTTCGAGACCATGAAAACCGTCTATGAATAAAGCCGTACTACCGATTAAACCAGTTATCATTCCCAGCAATGCCAGTGAGGCAGGATATTTGCGGATCAAGAGCAGCAACAATGCGGTTGAAAGTGGAGCCAAGATAGTTAAAGCGATAAAGTTCATCCTTTCAGCTCCGTCGCTTCTTCCATTTCCACCGAACCTTTAGCACGAAAACGGGCAATAGCCACACCAAAGCCTACCGCCATCTCAATGGCCATCACCGTCATAATAATCAATACAAACATTTGTCCAGCCGGATTATCCGGGTGCAAATAGCGCCAGAATGCCACCAAATTAACCATGGCACCAGCCAGGATTAATTCCACCCCCATCATGATCATCACCAGATTGGTTTGCGATAAGGCACCGTAAATACCGACTCCAAACAGGGAAGCGCCTGAAACCAAAGCAATGATAAGTTCCAGTGTCATTTTATACTCGCTCTTTTAACCGGTTGAATTGCCACCGCTGTCGCCGCAATCATGGCCGTCAAAATGGTAATGCCCGCCGTTTCAAAAATCAGCATTGACCGACCCAGTAATTCAAGACCCAGGTCAACCGTTTGTTGGGCTGCATCCGGTGCGACAGTTGCTATAGGACCCCAATCGACGAACACTGCAACCGCTATTGCCGCGCCAAATGCGACCAATCCGGCGATAAGCGAAAAGCGTTTTTGATGCGTCATTTCCATCTCACCCAGCCCGCCTGGGTCCATCATGAACATCACCATAAAAATGGCCATAATACTCATCTCGGTGGCCATCATCATGATCTGCAACACCCCAAGAAATTCAGCCTCCATACTGAGAAACATCGCGCCCAGTGCCGTCTGAGAGAACAACAACGCCAACGCCGAGCGCACCATGGAAAAGGTACGAAATACCACAATGCCAAACCAAACGGCTGCAATGCCAAAGAAACCAATAAAGAATGCTTGAGCAGTTATCATGGGAACACCAACACTAAAATACCAACCAGAAAAATATTAAGCAACGCCAGGGGCACGCCCAGCTTCCAGCACCAACCCAGTAAATCTGCTTCACGGATACGCGGCATCATGCGTCCGCTCAACAACATAATCACGGTGACCAAAAGTATTTTTATCGCGCTCCATACCCAGGGAGACAGCCAGGGTCCCTGCCATCCACCCAGATAAAAAACCACCGTGGCCGATGCCAGCGTAACAATTAACACCAACCGGCCAAGCCGAAAAATTGCCAACCTTATCCCACTATATTCGGCTTCCACACCACCAGCCAACTCACCTTTTGCAGTCGTCAAATCAAAAGGAGGTAAGAACGCTAAAGCCATTGCGGCAATAAAAAACAGGACAAAACCTAATGGTTGGTAGAAGATATTCCATAATTCAATCTGCGAAAGGACTATCTTGGTTGTCATAAGCGATTCTGCACGCATAACTACTGCGGTAATAGGCATTACAATAAGCATGGCGTAAGCTATAAGCTGCCCTAGAAAACGCCAACCACCGATCATGGCGTAGGCACCATCCGGCCCCCAGCCAGCCATCAGCAGGGCGACCAGCACATACACCAATGCTGCATTGATGAATAAAGCGCCAGTCGCAAGATCAGTGATGATCAAATCAGGACTCAAAGGGATCACTACTGCCGCCAACAAGGCAGAGATCAGTAACAATATAGGGCCGACCTCAAAGAAAATACGATCCGCTTTGCGGGGTAAGATTGATTCCCGACCCAACAAAGCCATGGCTGCAAATAGTGGCGCTCCGAGTTGTAATCGACCATTACTCACCCAAACTTCCAACACCGCGACCAGATAAGCACCCAATAGCAATAAGAGTATAATAATTAGTGTCGTCATGACTGGATCTCCCAGGGAGACAGATCCAGCGAACCCACAGCAACCAAAGCATCACCAAGTTCCTGTTGTTCTACTAATTTTTCTATTAAAGAAATATGTTGCGTAGATGGCGTCTGTAGTTGCATTGAAACGACTTCTCCATTTTCTCTAATCAATTTTAACCGAGCCAAGCCCCGAGGCGTTTCAACTTCGGCTTCACCAACACCAGATACATTAACGTCTTTTCCCGTTTCCGGCATCCCAATAATACCGGCCATTTCTATTAGATCAAAACTTTGGATCATTTCATTAAGGCGAACCATAAGGCGAGAAAATACATCACCCGCTTCCCTCATCACGGGCACAAAGCCCATAGAGGTCAAAGTATTTTCCGTACTGCGGCTGTCAATACTGCGACCCATGGCTCTGGCTACAGGACCAGAAAGTTTCATCTCGGTGGAAATTTGACCAATACCCTGGGTTCTGGATTTCAATAATGGCGTTCGTTGCAATCGCTTGATGAGTATGGCTAAAGCAGGCTTTAATGCTAGAATTTGCTCAAAATTAGCCTGTTGAAATTTTAATTGTAAATCTGAAGCTCGTCTCATCAACCAAAGAAAGCCTGTCTGCTGAGCAAAGAGCGCCAACCAATTCAGATGGCTACTAATCCGCTCTCGTTCCAACGCGCCAATTCGAGCAAGAACCGTTGTCTCTGAGACCACTGTCCCATCTAAATTTTCCAATGCTCGACACGCCAAAAGTCGAAATGAAACTGGCGATAATGGATCCAGAGCTGACAGTTGCTGAATAAAATCTCTACTTTTTAGCGGTAGCTGTTGTCGCAAGATATCCTTTTCAATAACAGAT
>CAZKUH010000029.1:0-12560 GCA_964555895.1 uncultured Enterobacterales bacterium | reverse complement strand
AGAGGGTATATTGAAATGAGTCACGCCAGAGACTAGCTGGCTTTAACGGGAAATGAACAACTTCAAATACCCAGGGTGGTGGAGGCGAAAAGCCTTACGGTACGAGAAACCGAGAACCTCATAAGAAAAACCCTTAACCCGAAGCCGGCGAAGGAGAAAAAAACAGACGTAAACACCCAACAACTACAGATTAAAATAAGCGATCATCTGGGTTCCCCCGTTCTTTTAAAACACAAAAATAACGGAAAAGGCGAGTTAGTGATTAAATATACCTCCCTAGATGAACTGGACGGTATTTTAAAGCACATTGGCATTGTCCAGGATGGAGAATAATCCACAAGATGTAGTGGTTTAGTTGCTATTAAAGCACTATTCTTACACTGTTTTGACTGAAAAAGGATAAAACGAGCAAATAGTACAAAATACACAGTTGCGATAGCCTCTGGAACACCGTATAATTTGCCCGTTAGTATATATCCAAATGAGAAAATTCTCATTTAAAAAGAAGAAAGAAGACCATTTTAAATGAGACAAGTCATTTTTTGTTTGATTTGTAGCAGAAAAAGGCAATGAAAATTAACCACCGACACTCAAGTGCGGAGTTAAAGATCAAAGGTAATGAGTTATGACACAAGCCTTGTCTAAACGTGGCAAAAAAGTCGCATACAAGGTGGTGTTAACACAGTTTATTGCGGTGAGTATTGTTTCATCAATTGCTTTGGCAATGGATTTGAAAACCGCGGCTTCCCTTTTCATTGGGGGGGCGATAGGTGTTATCCCAGCATTTGTTTTTGCCCGTAAGCTTTTTCAATATGCTGGTGCCAGACAAGCCCGACTCGTTGTCAGGGCTTTTTATTTGGGTGAGGCGTTAAAGTTACTGCTCACCATAATTTTGTTTGTATTGGTATTCAAGTTTGTGCCGATTGAGTCCGCAGCATTACTTTTTGGGTACGGCGTTGCTTTAATGGCTCACTGGGTATCGATTGCAATTTTTAAAGCGGAAATCGCTTAGTAAAGGTTTGAATTCATGAGCGAAACAGAGCACCAAAAAACAAGTTCAGAATATGTACAACACCATTTAAAAAACCTGCAGGTGTGTACAACCGAAAATGGCACACAATGGGGCGCAGAAGCCTGTGCGGGTAGATTTTCTACCGTTCATCTGGACAGTATCGGTTTTTCTGTAGGCTTGGGGGTGCTGTTTCTTGTTGTCTTTTGGCGCGTAGCAAAAAAAG
This sequence comes from uncultured Enterobacterales bacterium, assembly GCA_964555895.1. GTDB lineage: Bacteria > Pseudomonadota > Gammaproteobacteria > Enterobacterales > DRNA01. The sequence goes on along the minus strand of CAZKUH010000029.1, from coordinate 11,325 downwards.
CGACAACGGGTGTGCCAGGAAAATTCCAAGCGTTTGTTGAAATTATCATTGAATTTGTGGATAACAGCGTGAAAGATATTTTTCACGGCAAAAGTGATGTGATTGCACCGCTGGCTTTGACTATTTTTGTCTGGGTGTTTCTGATGAACACCATGGATGTTATCCCGGTTGATTTGTTACCTTGGGCGGCAGAATTTGCTGGTGTCAAATATTTGAAAGTCGTGCCGACCTCTGATCCTAATATTACTTTTGGTCTGTCTATTTCCGTCTTCCTGTTAATTATATTTTATAGCATCAAAATAAAGGGCCCAGTGGGCTTTTTCAAAGAATTGGCTTTCCAGCCATTCGGAAAATGGATGTTACCGTTTAACTTAATCCTGGAAGGGGTAAGTTTAATCGCCAAACCCATTTCTCTGGCTTTGCGGCTTTTTGGGAATCTCTATGCTGGAGAGCTGTTGTTTTTGCTCATCGCATTACTTTTAAATACGGGACCGTTTGGTGCCATTGGTGGCGGTATAGTTCAAATATTATGGGCTATTTTCCATCTCTTGGTTGTGCCGTTACAAGCGTTTATTTTTATGATGTTGACCATCGTGTACCTGAGTATGGCACACGAAGATCACTAAACAAATTTTGAATTTTATTTTTTAACCGGAGGTTATGATGGAAACGATATTAGCTTTTACAGCTTTAGGTGTGACTTTAATTTTAGGTCTTGGCGCGTTGGGGACAGCGATTGGTTTTGGTATTTTAGGGGGTAAATTCCTCGAAGCTTCTGCCCGTCAACCGGAATTGGCGCCAATGCTGCAAGTTAAAATGTTCCTGGTTGCGGGTTTGCTTGATGCGGTAACCATGATTGGTATTGGTATTGGTATGTGGTTTACCCTGGCGAGCCCTTACCTTGCACAACTGGCAGCAGCAGCACAATAGCCTAATGGTAAAAGTCTCTAAAGGAGAAGTAGTGTGAATATTAATATGACTCTAGTTTATGAGATGATTGCTTTTGCTATCTTTGTCTACTTTTGTATGAAGTTTGTCTGGCCGCCATTAATTGCAGTTATTGAAGAACGCCAACAGAAAATTGCTGAAGGCTTGGCTGCGGCTGAGCGTGGTTCTCAGGATCTGGAGCTAGCCAAAGAAAGCGCGCTGGATTTACTCAAGGAAGCCAAACAACAGGCGGCGGGAATTGTGGAACAGGCAAACAAACGCCATTCTCAGGTTGTTGAAGCGGCAAAAGATGATGCCAGAGTCGAAGCCGAGCGTATTATAGCTGGAGCCATGGCTGAACTGGATCAAGAATTAAATCGTGCGCGTGAACAATTGCGAGGCCAATTAAGTGCCTTGGCGGTTCAGGGTGCAGAACAAATTCTTGAACGCAACATCAACGAGAAAGACCAGCAAGATATCCTTTCTCGTCTGGCTGAACAGATTTAGGACGACATTATGGCAGAATTTGGCACCATTGCTCGACCTTACGCAAAAGCGGCTTTTGAGTTTGCGCTCGAAAATAAAGCCTTGGCCGATTGGTCAAAAACGCTGGATCTGCTAGCGGTCATTGCTAGTGATAAAGCGGTGACAGGGTTCGTCAAAAATCCAGAGATAACCACGGAACAACGCTTGGCGTTGTTTAGTGATGTTGCGGCAGATGCACTGGATGAGAAGATGAAAAACTTTCTTAAACTACTCGCACAAAATGATCGGTTATTAGCATTATCAGCTATAGCTGAACGGTTTACGGCTTTGAAAGCAGATTACGAAAAAACCATAGAAGTTGAGTTAACTTCGGCGGTTGAGTTGAGCGAAGCGTTAAAGAGCAAATTTGCTGACAAACTTGCCATAAAGCTTGGTAGAGAAGTCAGTATAGAAAACAAAGTTGATCCCGCATTAATTGGTGGATTAATCGTTAAAGCAGAAGACCTTGTGATTGATGGTTCGATAAGTGGCAAAATTGCCAAATTATCCGAAGCTCTCGCATTTTAAACAGGAACACAGCGCATGAGTATGCAACTGAATCCCTCCGAAATTAGTGAACTGATCAAACAACGTATAAGTGAATTTAAGGTTGTTTCTGAAGCACGAAATGAAGGCACTATCGTCAGTGTCTCAGACGGAATTATTAAAATCCACGGCCTTGCAGATGCAATGCAGGGCGAAATGATCGAATTACCGGGTGGGCGCTATGCGCTGGCTATGAACCTTGAAAGAGATTCTGTTGGTGCGGTTGTTTTAGGTGACTATGATGGTATTGTCGAAGGACAGTCTGCCAAGTGTACCGGTAGAATTCTTGAAGTACCCGTTGGTGAAGCCTTGTTGGGCCGAGTGGTTGATTCGCTCGGTAATCCCATTGATGGCAAAGGTCCGTTAGAAGATGTAGAGACCGCACCTGTTGAAAAAGTCGCGCCGGGTGTTATTACGCGGCAGTCTGTTTCTCAACCCGTGCAGACGGGCATTAAATCAATTGATGCCATGATCCCGGTTGGACGCGGACAAAGAGAATTAATTATTGGCGATCGGCAGACGGGCAAGACGGCTATTGCCATTGATGCCATTATTAATCAGAAAGACACGGGTGTTATTTGTGTTTATGTGGCTATTGGGCAAAAATCATCCACCGTTGCCAATATCGTGCGAAAGCTGGAAGAACACGATGCCCTGAAACATACCATTATCGTCGCGGCGACTGCATCCGAATCAGCAGCGTTACAATATATCGCGCCTTTTGCCGGTTGTACTATGGGTGAGTATTTCAGAGATCGTGGCGAAGATGCCTTGATCGTATATGATGATTTAACCAAACAGGCTTGGGCATATCGTCAAATATCGCTGTTGTTACGCAGACCACCAGGACGAGAAGCTTATCCTGGGGATGTTTTCTATTTACATTCGCGATTGTTAGAAAGAGCTTGTCGAATTAATGCCGATTACGTTGAAAAGGTTTCTGCAGGCAAAGTAACAGGTAAAACAGGATCATTGACCGCGTTACCTATCATTGAAACACAAGCGGGTGATGTTTCAGCGTTTGTACCAACCAATGTTATTTCGATTACCGATGGCCAGATCTTTTTGGAAACGGACTTGTTTAATGCCGGCATTCGCCCGGCGGTAAATGCCGGTCTTTCCGTATCTCGAGTGGGTGGTGCGGCGCAAACCAAGATTGTGAAGAAGTTAGGCGGCGGCATCCGTCTGGCTCTGGCGCAATACCGTGAACTGGCAGCTTTTGCCCAGTTTGCTTCGGATCTTGATGATGCCACCCGTGCGCAACTGGAACATGGTCAACGCGTAACCGAACTGATGAAACAAAAACAATACTCACCTTTGAGTGTGGCTGAAATGTCAGTTTCATTGTTTGCCGCCGAGCATGGTTACTTAAAAGATGTTGAACTGAATAAAATCGGTGACTTTGAAGAAGCCTTGCTGGATTATGCTAAAAATCAGCATCAGTCATTAATGAAAAGCATTAATGATAAAAGTGATTATAACGATGACGTGCAGGAAAAACTGAATAAATTAGTCAGTGCCTTTAAAGACACACAAACCTGGTAAGAAACGCGCAACCGGATTTTATCAATCCGGGTTGATTAACCGAACAGAGAATAGATTATGTCGGGTGCAAAAGAAATTCGGACCAAGATCGGCAGTATTCAAAATACTCAGAAGATCACAAAAGCGATGGAAATGGTTGCAGCGAGTAAAATGCGTAAAGCTCAGGAACGCATGACCGCTTCACGTCCCTACGCCAAACATATCCAGAAAGTCGTTGGCCATGTTTCTAAAGCGACGCTGGAATATCGCCATCCCTACTCTATTGAACGCGAAGTCAAACGGGTAGGATATGTTTTGATTTCAACCGATCGCGGTTTATGTGGTGGACTAAATATTAACGCCTTTAAAAAAGCCATTAACCACATGAAACAGTGGCAGCAGCAAGAAGTGGCACTGGATTTATGTCTGATTGGTCAAAAAGCCGCTTCTTTTTTCAAACGTGTCGGCGGAAAAGTGGTGAGTAAGGCGACCAATCTGGGAGATAGACCTTCAGTGACCGACATTGTCGGGCCAGTAAAAGTGATGTTGGATTCTTATGCTGCCGGTGAAATTGATCGTTTGTATCTGGTTTTTAATGATTTCATTAATACCATGACACAAACACCTACAGTTACTCAGTTGTTACCCATCCCGAAAACAGAAGAAAAAGAAGATCAACGCAAACATTCCTGGGATTACCTATATGAACCCGAAGGTAAGGAATTGCTGGATCTGCTACTTGGCAGATATATAGAGTCGCAGGTTTATCAGGGGATGGTTGAAAATGTGGCCAGCGAAATGGCCGCACGCATGGTTGCAATGAAAGCGGCGACGGATAATGCGGGCAGTATTATCGATGATTTACAGTTGGTCTACAACAAAGCGCGACAAGCTTCGATCACACAAGAATTGAGCGAAATCGTTGCTGGCGCAGCAGCAGTATAAGTTTTTTAAATTTTAAACCAAGACAAGTAAGATATTTGTCGAAGAGGATACAGTAATGAGTACTGGTAGCATCGTAGAAATTATTGGCGCAGTGGTGGACGTAGAGTTCCCGCGAGAATTTGTACCAAACATTTATGACGCCTTGAATATTAAAGAGGTTAATTTGACGCTTGAAGTACAACAGCAATTGGGTAGCGGTGTGGTGCGTTGTATTGCAATGGGTCCTTCAGAAGGTTTAAAGAGAGGAATGACCGTTTCCAACTCTGGAGCGCCAATAAGCGTACCGGTTGGGCAAAAAACACTGGGCCGCATTATGGACGTGTTAGGTAATCCTATTGATGAAGCAGGACCGATCGGTGCAGAAGAAGTCATGCCAATCCACAGAAAGGCACCTGCTTATGACGAACAGGCTTCGGCGAATGAACTGCTTGAAACCGGCATTAAGGTGATTGACTTAATTTGTCCTTTCGCCAAAGGTGGTAAAGTGGGATTGTTTGGTGGTGCCGGTGTTGGTAAAACTGTCAACATGATGGAATTAATTCGCAACATCGCCCTAGAACACAGTGGCTTTTCCGTATTTGCTGGCGTCGGTGAAAGAACTCGGGAAGGAAATGATTTTTACCATGAAATGAAAGATTCCAATGTTTTGGACAAGGTTTCTCTGGTTTATGGTCAAATGAACGAACCACCAGGAAACAGACTCAGAGTCGCCTTGACCGGTTTGACCATGGCGGAAAAATTTCGCGATGAAGGGCGGGATGTCTTGTTGTTCATTGACAATATTTATCGCTATACCTTAGCGGGCACCGAAGTTTCTGCATTATTGGGCCGTATGCCTTCGGCGGTGGGTTATCAACCCACACTGGCAGAAGAAATGGGCGTGTTGCAGGAACGAATTACTTCGACTAAAACAGGTTCAATTACTTCAATTCAGGCTGTTTATGTGCCTGCCGACGATTTAACCGATCCGTCCCCAGCAACAACGTTTGCCCACCTTGATGCAACAGTAGTATTATCACGACAAATTGCTGAATTAGGTATTTATCCCGCCGTTGATCCGTTGGATTCAACTTCAAGACAACTCGATCCGCTGGTCATTGGTGATGAGCACTATGAAGTTGCACGTGGCGTGCAGGGTGTATTACAACGTTACAAAGAGTTGAAGGATATTATTGCAATATTGGGTATGGACGAACTCTCTGAAGAAGATAAACAAACGGTGACACGTGCGCGTAAAATTCAGAAATTTTTGTCTCAACCATTTTTTGTGGCAGAAGTTTTCACCGGTTCTACCGGTAAATATGTTTCACTAAAAGACACCATTGCCGGATTTAAAGGTATCCTCAATGGCGATTACGACGAACTTCCTGAGCAGGCTTTTTACATGGTTGGTTCTATTGATGAAGCCACAGAAAAAGCAAAAAGCTTGTAATTTAGGAGAGGAATTATGGCGATGACAGTACACTTGGACATCGCCAGCGCCGAAGAACAGATGTTCTCGGGACTGGTAGAGATGATAATAGCCAACGGCACCATGGGTGAGTTAGGTATTGTATATAATCACGCACCACTATTAACCGCGTTAAAAGCGGGTCCGGTTCGGGTGATTAAACAAGGCGGTGAAGAAGAAATTTTTTATGTTTCTGGCGGCATACTTGAAGTACAACCCTATTTGGTGACCATTTTGGCTGATACCGCAAGTCGAGCAGATGATATGGATGAAGCTGCGGCACTGCAAGCCAAAGCAGAAGCAGAAAAACAGTTACAGGATCAATCGGATCAAATAGAATTTTCTCAGGCAACGGCAGAACTGGCAGAAGCCGTAGCGCAACTCAGAACGATTCAGGCACTAAAGAAAAAAGCCAAACATCTTAAATAAAGGTAGTCATAAAGCATAAAAAGGCAGCATCAAGCGGCCTTTTTTTAACAAAAAAATTTATGGTCTAGAAATAAATTCAAGTTAAAAAAATAAGCATATTACGCAGCGGTCGGTACAAAAGCCGCAAATAACGCATAAAGAGAAAAATATTTGCTAAACTAAAGTAAAACTTTAACCTTAAACAACAAACATAGAGAAAACATGACTCAAGTAACCGTCATCATTTTAGCGGCTGGACAAGGAACGCGAATGCACTCTGCCCTCCCCAAAGTTTTACATCCAGTGGCAGGCAAGCCCATGCTACATCATGTCATTCTGGCAGCAGAGGAATTGCAGCCAGCCAAAATTCACATCGTTTATGGGCATGGCGGAGACGAAGTCAAAAGAGTTTCAGCTCAGTTTGATGTTTGCTGGCATCATCAGCAAAAACAATTAGGCACCGGACACGCCGTAGATCAAGCAACGCACGCCATCGAGGACGATGAAATCGTTTTAGTTTTGTATGGTGATGTGCCATTGATCCAAAGTAAAACTTTGCGAGAATTATTGGACCAAGTCGCCGCACAGCAAATGGCATTGTTAACGGTATTGTTGACCGATCCGACTGGTTATGGACGCATCGTTCGCAATGATGAAAACAGCGTGCAGTCAATAGTGGAACAAAAAGATGCTCAGCCGGAACAATTGTTAATCAATGAAGTGAACACGGGTATTCTTGCCGTCAAGGGTGAGCATTTAAAAAGATGGTTAAAAAATCTGGATAATAAAAATGCTCAGGGAGAATATTATTTAACCGACGTTATTGCCATGGCGGTAGCAGATGGTTTTAAAGTGGCAACCGTACAAGCCAGTGATGAATTAGAAGTGGAAGGGGTAAATAACCGTTTGCAACAGGCAAAATTAGAGCGTCAATATCAAAAAATACAGGCGGAAAAACTAATGAAACAAGGCGTCACCTTATTAGATCCCGCACGACTGGATGTTCGAGGTGAAGTCCTTGTGGGTAAAGACGTGGTGATTGATGTCGGGGTAATTTTTGAAGGAAAAGTCAGTCTGGGTGACGGCGTTTATATTGGCGCAAACAATCTGATAAAAAATAGCGAGATAGCAGCTAACACGAGAATTGAAGCAAATTGTGTAGTCGAATCGGCGATTATTGACGAGGAAGTGACCATCGGTCCTTTTGCGAGATTGCGCCCTGGTACCAGGCTTAAAAAGCAGGTTCATGTGGGAAATTTTGTGGAAATTAAAAACAGCACGCTGGAAGCAGCAGCAAAAGCTGGACATTTATCCTATTTAGGTGACGCCGAGATAGGCAAAAGAGTGAATGTAGGTGCCGGCACCATTACTTGTAATTATGATGGCGCGAACAAACATAAAACCATTATTGCAGATGATGTCTTTATAGGATCGAATAGCCAGTTGGTTGCACCGGTAACGGTGGCCAAAGGCGTGACGATTGCAGCAGGAACGACCATAACAGAAGATGTTACGGCAGACACCTTAGTGATCAGCAGGGTCAAACAACAAGAAATAACCGGTTGGAAAAGACCACAGAAATCAAAAAACAGGCAGGAGAAATAATATGTGTGGGATTGTTGGCGCCGTTGCTCAAAGAGATGTTGCACCAATTTTACTGGAGGGGCTAAGGCGTCTGGAATACCGGGGATACGATTCAGCGGGCGTGGCGATATTATCAAACGAAGGTGAGATGCATCACTTGCGTTGTTTGGGAAAAGTAAAAGGTCTCAGTGATAAAGTCGATGTAGAAAAACCTGCCGGAGGTTTAGGCATCGCGCACACCCGTTGGGCGACACATGGAGAACCCAGTACAGAAAATGCGCACCCGCATACTTCACGCGAAAGGATTGCGTTAGTGCATAACGGTATTATAGAAAATTTTGAAAGTTTAAGGGAAAGCCTCATTAGTGAAGGTTATGAGTTCTTGTCAGAAACAGATACCGAAGTCATCGTACATTTAATTCATCGGGAATTAGAGTCAGCAAAAGATTTGTTTGAAGCGGTGAAAGCGACAATTTGCCAGTTAAAAGGTGCTTATGCTATCGCTGTTTTGGATCGAGAGACACCCGATCAATTAGTTGTTGCCAGAGAAGGTTCACCATTGGTCATCGGGCTGGGTTTGGGAGAAACCTTTATCGCCTCAGATCAAATGGCATTGATCCCGGTAACGCAAAATTTTGTTTATCTTGAAGAGGGCGATATGGCACTGGTTTCAAGAGAAAAATTCACTATTTTTGATCGAAAAGGCACAAAGGTTGAAAGAGCCGTGGTGGTCTCAGAACTTTCTGCGGAGGCGGCGGATAAAGGTGGTTATCGGCACCACATGTTGAAAGAAATTCATCAACAGCCCAGCGTGATTGCAGACACACTCGAAGGTCGTGTCGCTGACGGCAAATTGTTGGAAGAAACGTTTGGCCCCAAAGCCCGCTTAATTTTTGATAAAGTAAAACAGGTACAAATTGTTGCATGTGGCACGAGTTATAATGCTGGCATGGTTGCTCGGTACTGGTTTGAAGACGTTGCAGGGATCCCTTGCCAGGTAGAAATTGCCAGTGAGATAAGATACAGAAAAACGGTGGTGGTTGATAACACTTTGTTTGTCACCATCAGTCAATCTGGTGAAACTGCGGACACCTTGGCAGCCATGAGAAACTCTAAAAAACAAGGCTATCTGGCGTCCTTGGTGGTGTGTAACGTACCCGGATCATCTCTGGTGAGAGAATCCGATCTGGTATTGATGACAAGAGCAGGCGCAGAAATAGGCGTTGCTTCAACCAAAGCCTTTACCACCCAGTTAGTCTCATTGATGTTGTTAGTCATCGCCTTGGGAAAAAGAAACGGACTCACAGCAACACAAGAAAAGGAAATAGTCGATGATCTGTTGTTACTACCGGGACAAATTCAACAGGCATTAGCGTTAGATAAAGCCATTGCCACCATGTCAGAAGATTTTGCCGATAAAAATCATGCGTTATTTTTGGGTAGAGGCACCCAGTATCCCATCGCCATGGAAGGTGCGTTAAAATTAAAGGAAATTTCATACATTCACGCCGAAGCCTACCCTGCCGGGGAATTAAAGCATGGCCCGTTGGCTTTGGTAGATAATGAAATGCCTATCATTGCTGTGGCACCTAACGATAAGCTACTGGACAAATTAAAATCCAACCTTGAAGAAGTTCGCGCTCGGGGCGGCCAACTATATTTATTTGTCGATGAAGCCAATAAAATGGTAGAAAAAAATGACACAAAAATTATTACATTGTTGCAAATGAATCAATTATTAGCACCCATCGTCTACACAGTTCCGCTACAACTCTTGTCATACCATGTGGCAGTTATCAAAGGAACCGATGTAGACCAGCCAAGAAACCTGGCAAAATCGGTCACGGTGGAATAACCAAGAAAGAAAAGCCCAAAACCAATGTCGGCGGACAATAAAGTTTGATCAATTACAATAAAGATTGATCAATTACAATAAAGTTTGATCATTATATTATCTTCTGCTAAATTCGTAAAAGCAGGAGATTTTATGTTGGATGAAGATAAACCGTTAAATAAGCTAGATCAAAAACGTTTGAAAGAAAAGCGTGGAGAAGGTAGTGGAACAGAATACATACCTTTTATTCGTGTGGGTGAGTTCAGTGGATCTGGAGAGAGTGTTAGAGTTAAAAGCACTACCGTAGGTCGAATTCACCATTTTCACTCAGGAATAGAACTGGCTACATTTTTAATCTTTGATTGGTGCGCCACAACCTCAGACATCAGGGAGCAATTCCCTATCCCTCTTAAAGACTCATTAATTATTTGCAGACATTTAGGAATCAGACATCCACAAATAAAAGGAGAGTTAACAATCGTAAGCACAGACTTACTTTTGGACTTCAACGATAAGAATCAAATAGCTTTAGCTGTAAAGCCTGCCTCGAAACTAGACAACAAGCGAGTAATTGAGAAACTCCAGATAGAAAAAGTCTTCTGGGAAGGGAAAGGTACCGAATGGTTTCTTTTTACTGAGAAAGAGGTTTCGAACGGCCTAAAAGAAAACTTGAAATGGTTAAAGCCATTTTTAGATGTTGACTCAAGCAAAGCTTACGAGATAACCCAGAGTGATGTTGAGACTTTAGTGGAAAGACTTTCAAAATATCCTACTAACAAAGCCACCAAGATTTGCGGTCAATTAGATGATGAGTATCAATTGCAGCCAGGGTTTCACATAGAAGTATTTAGACATGCAATTGCCCATCGTTATTTGCTGGCAGATAGTAGCAAGCCTTTTCATAGCTGGAAATGTTCTGAATTGACTGTAAGTGCTAACCTAAATAGAAACGAGAAATTTAAAGATGTTTCTTAATACTGTCTATCAAGATGAATTATCAGACCAAAAATTTAGAGTGGTCTTTGAAGCTATTGATTACGTTTGGATCATTGATTTAGAAGATAATAATGCCTGGCCAATTGTCAGGACAACTGAAGAACTTCAGGAATTAATTGATGGCGCTTTAATTTATCCCGGCATTTACCGCAACACGAACGCTGAAAAAACAGCCGAAATGATAGCCTCGGGCAAGCCCGCCTGCGTTCGGCTTGATATGGCAAAGGCCATCAAACTGGCAGGTGACGGATTGACATTTGAGGAAAAGGGTTCAGGCCCGCAAGGCGAGCGCGGCGAGGTTTTATGCAACCCGCAAATCTGGGGTGATATCGTCATTGCCCGCAAGGAAACGCCAACCTCCTATCACCTCAGTGTGGTTGTCGATGACGCTTTGCAAGGCATCAGCGAAGTGACGCGCGGTCAAGATGTGTTTTATGCCACAAGCATTCATCGATTGCTGCAGGTGTTGCTGGAGTTGCCGCAGCCTGACTATAACCACCACCGCCTCATCAAAGACGAGGCTGGCCGAAGATTATCCAAAAGTGCTGCCGACAAGAGCCTGAAATCATGGCGCAGTCAGGGCTAC